>VMTI01000102.1 GCA_013791675.1 bacterium
CGTAAAATTCTGGTGCGGCGCGGGCGCAAAATGTATAAACATATTTCCGGAAAAACACGACGAATTCACTGCCTTAACAAGTCACCTTCCGCACCTCATTTCTTTTTGTTTCGCGGAACATTTTTGCCGTTTTGAGAAAAAGCATTCGGATGTCCGGGACGCCGCCGCAGGAAGTTTTGAGAGCATCACGAGAATCGCCAAAAGCAGCCCCTTTTTGTGGAGTGAGATTTTTGCACAGAACAGGTTCAATATGCTTAAGCACGCATGCAATTTCAGAAAATGCTTTGATAAGATGCTCGCGGGGTTTGAAAATAAATCTTCCGCGCTGACGGAGCTTAAAAAAATCAGCAGAGATTATGAAAAATTTGAAAATAAATCCCGCCGAAAAAATAAGCGGAACCATAAAAATACCGGCGGATAAATCAATATCCCACCGCGCGGCGATGCTCGCTTCTGTTGCCTCCGGCACGAGCGTTATAGAAAATTTTCTTTTAAGCGCCGACTGTAAATCCACGCTTTCATCTGTCGCCGCCTTCGGAGCAAAAGTAAAAAAAAATGACGCGAGAATCACAATAACGGGCTCGCCTTTCGCTTCTCCAAAAAAGAATGTTGATTGCGGAAATTCCGGCACAACGGTGCGGCTTCTTTCGGGCCTCGCCGCGGGGCAGGGCGTTCACGCTATTTTTACGGGAGACAACTCTCTTTCCAAAAGGCCAATGAAAAGAGTGACAGAACCCCTGAAACTGATGGGCGCGAAAATACAGGGAAAAAACGGACGTCTGCCGCTTCATCTGAGAGCGGCTAAACTCCGCGGGATAAATTATACGATGCCGGTTCCTTCCGCGCAGGTCAAATCCGCTTTGCTTCTCGGCGCGCTCGGAGCAAAAGGTGAAATAAAAATAATAGAAAAAATAATTTCCCGCGACCACACGGAACGCATGCTGCCTCTTTTCGGCGTGAAATTGACTTCTCACGGCGGAAAAATAAAAATGGAATGCGGGCAAAAACTCAAAGCCTGTAAAATAAAAGTCCCGGGCGACATCTCTTCGGCGGCATTTTTTATATGCGCCGCCGTGCTTCTCAAGAGCAGCGTTAAGATGAAAGATGTAGGCATAAATCCCACCCGCACGGGTTTTTTGCGGGCTCTCGAAAAAATGGGCGTGAAATACAATTTGAGCAAAAAGAGATTTTTCGGACGCGAACCTGTTTCTGACATAACGATAATGAAAAGTTCCCTGAGAGGAGCTGTCTTTACGAAAAAAGACATCCCGTCAATGATAGACGAGGTGCCTCTTTTAGCGCTTTGCGCGACGCAGGCAACTGGCAAAACCGTAATAATGGGTGCGGAAGAACTTGCCGTAAAAGAGTGCGACAGGCTGGAGGCTACATATTCACAGCTTCTGAAAATGGGAGCGGATATCAAAAAACGGCCTGACGGTTTTATAATAAGGGGACCTGTTAAACTAAAAGGAACGTCTCTTTCCGGCTTCGGCGACCATCGCATTATAATGATGCTGACTCTTGCCGCTCTTGGGGCCGCGGGGGTGTCCGTCATAGACAACACGAAAGGTGTGGAAATATCTTTCCCTGATTTTTTTAAGGAGCTTGAGAAACATATCGTTGTTAAGGCAAAAATACCTTCCCGAGGGGCACCGTCCCTCATAAAAAAATGAGCGAAAAAAAAATTATAACAATTGACGGGCCGGCGGGAGCGGGAAAAAGCACAATAGCCAAAATCGCGGCGGCGCATCTCGGACTCACATATATAGATACGGGAGCGATGTACCGCGCCGTCACATATAAGGTACTGAAAAATGGCGGAGATTTTGAGGATACGAAAAAAATAATAAGGCTCGCTGAAAAATCCGTAATTCTCCTTGATAACGGAAAAATTTTTCTGGACGGCGAAGATGTAACGGATAAAATAAGAACGCGTCAGGTGACAAACAAAACCTCAATTATCGCGGCACTCGGTGAAGTGCGAAAAGTTCTTCGCGACACGCAGCGGGATTTTTCAAAAACGCAGGGTGTGGTGATGGAGGGCAGGGATATAGGCACGGTTGTTTTTCCGGGAGCCAAATATAAATTTTATCTTGACGCCAGCATAACCGAACGCGCCCGCCGCAGATATGAGGAGCTTCGCGCAAAAGGCCAAAAAGTGCAAATGGAAGATATCATCACGGATATAAACAAAAGGGATAATCTTGACTTTAACAGGGGGCTTTGCCCTCTCAAGATACCTAAAGGCGCCGTCGTCATAGACTCAACAAATAAAAGCATTGAAGAAGTGGCGGATATAATAGTGACGCATGCGGGAAAATAATTGCGTTTATCATTTTAGCCGTATATTTTTCAAAACTGTTTTATGCGTTCTTTTCAGAGGGCGTATAAAAGGTTCCGTGCCGAGAGGAGGCGCTGTTATCTGCATAAATCATACAACGAATCTGGATCCGCCTTTAACAGGAACTATAACATCCAAACCGATTCATTTTATGGCGAAAGAAGAGCTTTTTGAAAATCCTCTATTCAGAATGTTAATTTGCGCGCTTAACTCTTTTCCGGTAAACCGGAATTTTTTTGACCGTAAAGCTTTTCGCCGCGCGATAGAACTTGCTGAAAGCGGAAAAAACATAGGTATTTTTCCGGAAGGTACGCGCAACAAAAGCGGAACGGATAAAATCGGGCCGATAAAAAGAGGCATGTCATATTTAATTTATCACACAAGCGTTCCTGTTATTCCCGTGTTTATCTCCGGCGGCAGTCGCTGGAAAAAACTGGGAAGAATAACGATAAACATAGGAGAGGCTATTGATCTGCCTGAAAGAAAAATACCATACACAAAGGAGACGGCGGAAAGTATCTGCCGGAAAATAAAAAATGGCCTTGAAAAAACCTCAAAAGGGTAATTGTCCCGTGACGATTGCCAGATTCGCCGGTTTCTGCGGGGGCGTTGCCATGGCGGTGAAAGGCGCGGAAAAACTTCTTTCTGAACATCAAGTGTACTGCATAGGCGATATCATACACAATTCTTTTGTCATTGAATCACTGAAAAAAAAGGGGCTGGAAACCGTTTCGTCCGTAAAAGAAATCCCGCCGCGCTCTCATATAATTATACGGGCGCACGGACTGCCTCTTGAAGAAATAGCCGCGCTCAGAAAAAAAGGTTGCGTCATCCATGATTTCACCTGCCCTATACTAAAAAAAATTCACAAAGACATAATAAAACTCAAACGTAAAGGTTATGAAATAGCCATCATAGGGAATCCCAAGCACGCGGAAGTGAAGGCTTTTGTTTCCCGAGCCGGCGCCCGCTTCGGAAATCGTCCGGCCGCTCGCTCCGTCGCTCGGGTATTTGTCATCTCAAAAATTAAGGATACCGACGGGCTTTCTTATGCTCCGAGGCGCGCAATCATATGCCAGTCCACCATAAGTTCCGCTCTTTTCGTCAGCCATGCCGCAAAAGCGCTGGGTAAAAGCGGTGAAACTCTTGTTATTGACACAATCTGCTGCGAGGCAAAAAAAAGACGAAAAGAAGCTGAAGAGCTTGCAAAAAAATCAAAAATGGTTATAATAGTCGGTGACAGGAAAAGTAGCAACACAATGACCTTATCGGGAATTGTCGGAAAGTACTGTTCTGTCGCGCTGATTTCATCCGCGGATGAAATTAAAAAAAATAAAATTAAATATCCGCTTGCTATCGTCTCGGGAGCTTCCTCTCCGCGCGAACTTGTTTTGGATATTGCCAGGAAGGTGTGTTGAATGAGTGAAATGAAAAACTTGATGGATGAAGTTGTGAATGCCATTCCGGCGCTGGAGCGAGGCGGCGTTGTGAAAGGTACTGTGCTTGATGTGACCATGGACATAGGCGTTCTTGTAGATATCGGCGCGAAAGTGGAGGGGATTCTCCCTCATTCGGAAATTCCCGAAATCGGCGGCGTTTCCGTTGGGCAGGATATAGAAGTATATATCTGCGATATGTCCGGAACGGACGGCCATCCGACGCTGTCATGCCTGAAAGCGCAAAAGTACAAAGATGTGCGCGATATAGAAAAGGCCTTTGAAGAAGGCTCAATTCTGGATGCTTTAATAACTGAAAAAATAAAGGGCGGGGTCAAGGCTACTCTTAAGGGCGTGACGGCTTTCATGCCTAATTCCCAGATAGGTTATCCTCCTGTGAAAAACATAGCGGATACCATAGGCAAAACGGTGCCGGTAAAAATAAAAAAATTCAACAGAAAGAAAAACGATATAGTTATCTCATGGCGTGATGTCGTAGAAGAAGATTATAAAAAGAATCAGGATAAATTCTGGGACGAAGTCCGTGAGGGTGATGTGCGGGAAGGCGTTGTGAAAGGCATCACAAAATTCGGAGCTTTCGTGGATATAGGCGGCTTTGAAGGGCTTCTGCACATAAAAGACATCTCGTGGGGACGCACCGAAAATGTTTCGGACGAACTTGAAATGGGACAGAAAATAACCGTTAAGGTAACGAAGCTCAACAAAACGAAAAACAGGGTTTCGCTGAGTCTCAAGGAAACCAAACCGCATCCGTGGGACGGCGTAAATGAAAAATACACTGTGGGCAGCATACATAAGGGAACGGTAAAAGGAATTCTTGAATACGGGGCTTTTGTGGAACTTCAACCCGGACTGGAAGGCCTTCTTCATGTCAGCGAGATGTCCTGGGCGCGGAATGTAAAACCAGCGGAGCTTATGAAACCCGGACAGGAAGTGGAAGTAATGGTGCTGAGCGTGGATACCGAAGGAAAAAGAATATCTTTGAGCCTTAAAAATACTCAGGAAAATCCATGGATCGCTTACGCGCAAAAACATTCCGCGGGCGAAACTGTAGACTGCAAAGTGACACATTTAGCCAAAAACGGCATGGCCGTTTCTGTGGAAGAGGGGATAGATGGTTTTATTCTTTTAAAAGATTTTTCATGGAAAGAAAGGGTTGCGGAGGCTTCTGATATGTTCAGTGAAGGTTCCCAACTTCAGGCGAAAATCATTGAAATCCGTCCCGACGACCAAAAGGTCTATCTCGGCATAAAGCAGCTTGAGGAAAATCCATTCAAGGATTATTCCAGCGGCAGTAATGTTACCGCAACTGTGACGGGCACGACAAAAGACAGAATTCTTGTGGATATAAAAGAGGACATTAAAGGTTTTATTCACATCTCTCAGGTCGCGCATGAAAAAACGGAAAATCTTGACGCGTTCTCGGCCGGTCAGCAATTGACCGCCATGGTGGTGAAAGTAAACGAAAATACGGGACTGGTGGAACTAAGTATAAAAGAACTGGAAAAACAAAAAGAGACTGAAACGATGAAGCAGTATTATTCCACCGAATCCACAGGCTTCAGCATAGGCGACATACTGAAAAAGGAATGACCGCTTTCCGCGGAATGTCCGGCAGGGGAAAAATCTTTCCGGTTTCCGCTTTA
>VMTI01000130.1 GCA_013791675.1 bacterium
CATAGACGAGATAATGGGTTTTCTTATATCCGCGGCTTTTATTCCCAAAACTTTTTGGATGATTTTTTCTACTTTTATAATATTTCGTATTTTTGACGGGCTCAAACCGAAGCCTATAAGGCTTGCGGAGAATCTTGCGGGAGGTTGGGGAATAATGGCCGATGATGTTGTGGCGGGCGTGTTTACCAACATTATAATGCAGATTGTGGTGTTACGTTTTTTTTGAGTTATGAAAGCGCCAGCAATCAATTCCATAAATACGGCATCTGTAAACAAAACGCTTGAGCTTGCGGGATGGATAGACACGATAAGAGATCATGGCGGGGTTATGTTCTCTGATTTGAGAAACCGCTCCGGAAAAATACAGCTTGTTTTTAACGTGTCAGATAAGGACAGCGATTATGTTTCAGCCGTGAATGCTCTTCGCGCGGAATTCGTGGTGAGGGTGAGGGGGACAATACTTAAAAGGCCGGAGAATTCTATAAACGCGAAACTCCCGACGGGAGAAGTGGAGATGGTGGTGGAATCTTTTGATGTGCTCAATGAAGCGCTGCCTTTGCCTTTTTACCCCGGAGAAAAAGTGGGAGATGAAACAGAATTAAAATACAGGTTTCTGGATTTAAAAAGTCCGCTTATGATGAGAAATATGGAAGCCGTGGACAGGATAATGAGGATAACGAGAGAATATTTTTCCTCGCTCGGGTTCTGGGATGTGCCCACTCCCATGCTTACGAAATCAACGCCGGAAGGCGCGAGGGATTATCTTGTGCCGTCGCGCACAAAGCCGGGTGCGTTTTTCGCGCTGCCGCAGTCGCCGCAGCTTTTTAAGCAGGTGCTTATGGCGTCGGGGGTGGAGCGTTATTATCAGATAACGAGATGTTTCCGTGACGAAGATTTGAGAGCCGACAGACAGCCGGAATTCACCCAGATAGACATGGAAATGTCTTTCGCGACATCCTCCGAAATTATGGAAACTGTATGGAATCTTGTGGAAAGGATATTCGCGGATTTTAATCACAAGCTTCCCAAAGCTGTTTTTATGAAATTTGACGAGGCCGCGTCTTTATACGGTACCGACAAGCCTGACATGAGCCTTGATATAGGATTACTTTCGGATATAACGGAAATTTTCAGAAAAAGCGAGTTTAAGGTTTTCAGTTCATCCGTTGAAAGCGGAAACAAAATAGCCGCTTTTTTGTGCGGGTCGGATTTTTCAAGAAAAGAACTTGACGACGCTGTTGACGACGCCAAAAAACTCGGCGCCGGCGGGCTTGTTTGGATAAAGAAAACCGGTGATGAACTTAAAAGCCCTGTTGTCAAACTTTTTAACGACGAAGAAAAGGCCGCGCTGAGACAAAAATTTCCCGGGGACGGTGTGATATTTGCCGGAAGCACCAAAGATTCCTTTGCGCTTATGGGTGAGCTCCGAAAAATTCTCGCGCAGAGAAGAGGAATGAAAAAAGATGGGTTTTTCCCCATGTGGGTAGTGGAAGCGCCGCTTTTTGAGAAAAACGCCGCAGGGCGGCTGCAGGCGGTTCATCATCCTTTCACAGCGCCGATCGGAGACATTTTTTCAGACGCCCCCGCTTCTCTCAAATCCCATTCTTACGACCTCGTGATTAACGGCGAGGAAATAGGCGGTGGCTCGGTGAGGATACACAAGGCGAAAGAGCAGAGAAAAGTTTTTGAGATTATGGGAATCAGCGAGCAGGAATACACCGAAAAGTTCGGATTTCTTCTTGATGCTCTTTCTTACGGATGCCCTCCTCACGGTGGATTTGCCTTCGGAATGGAAAGATTAGCTGTCAAACTTCTCGGCTTGGATTCTATAAGGGATGTTATAGCTTTTCCAAAAACCCAGAACGCTTTCTGTCCTCTGACTCACGCGCCGGATGTCGTGTCTGCGCGTCAGCTCAGAGAGCTCGGCCTGAAGCTGACGGATGAATGAAAGCATTAAACTCGTCGCGGCTGTATAACACAAATGGCAAATGCCTTTTGGGCGATGTTGAAATAGCGGACACTTTTCTCAGCCGTCTTAAAGGCTTACTCGGAAGAAAAAAAATAGAGAAGGGTTACGGCCTTCTTCTTAAACCCTGCGCTTCAATACACATGTTTTTCATGAGATTTCCCATAGATGTTTTTTTTCTTCAAGAAAAAAACGGTTCATATAAACTTTTGTGCGCCGCAAGGAACGTGAAGCCGTGGAGAATGGCCTTTGCTCCCGGGGGCACCGACGCCGTTCTTGAAACCGCGCCCGGCGCTGTTTCCGACACGGCGCCCGGTGATATTTTTGTAATTAAATAATTTAAAGCTTGATAGAACCGTCATATATTTGTCATAATAGAAGCTATGAGTGAAATCAAAACAGCCTGTCTCAGAGATGTGATACACGATTACATTTATTTTACGGTGCCGCAGAAACCGCTCGAAATAGCGGAAGAAGCTGTTATAGATTCGCCGTGGCTTCAGAGGCTCAGGCGCATAAATCAGCTGCAGGCCGCATGGATGGTTTATCCCTGCGCAACGCATACAAGGTTTCAGCATTCTCTCGGCGTGATGCATCTGGCGGGTAATATGGCATACAAGCTTTATGACGATTTTAAAAAAGCTTTTCCCGATGAATATATTCCGCCTGAAAAAACTTATGTTGAAGAACTTTTCCGTCTCGCGGGGCTTCTTCATGATGTTGGGCACGGCCCGATGGGGCATTTGATGGATGAAGTGTACACATGGAAATTATACGGCAAGACGCATGAGGATATAGCATCCAAAATCATCAAGGAGCGGCTCACGCCAATTATAGAAAAAATAAATTTTTCGCCTCACGGTTATTTCACCCAAAAAATAAAAGCGGACGATATCATAAAGTTTATAAAAACGCCTCGTGATTTTTCATCATACGAATTGTGGGAGCAGCTCTTCTGCAAAATAATGCTGGGTGTTTACAGCGTTGATATTATTGATTTTCTTCTGAGGGACAAATATTACTGCGGCACAAGGGAATTCGGAGACATTGATATAAAACGGCTGCTTGGCAGCACGACAATAACATCTTCCGGCTTTTCCATGGAAAAAGAAGCTCTTCCCGCGCTTAAAGGTTTTCTCAGCACAAGGATGTCTATGTTCTGTCACATCTATTTCAACGAAAAGAAGGAGCTTTTTGAAAGTTCTTTCGGAAGGCTTCTCCCCGATATAATCAAGCTCATGAAAATAGGCAATCCGTATGACAACATAAAAAAATATTTTTTCCTTGACGATTTTTCACTGACTTCAATGCTTAATTCGTGGGCGAAAACGGAGACAGGGAAGAAGAGAGAATTCGGAAAACAGTGGGAAAAAATTTCCGTTTCCAGAGATACACCTGAAAAGCTTGTGCTTTCCGGTCAGAAATCCTATTTTAAGTTTGTCAGGAAGGAAGAACTTTTAACCAAAGAGAGAATAGTCAGTAATTTCCGTCAGCGCTATAAAATCAAATGCCCGGTGTCGGTGAATATAGATTTGCTTGATGTCAGGCTGCAGAATGTTTTTACCAGGTTCAGCGACAAAATTACTTTAAAAAGAGAGGATAATCTAAAATCCGTAAGTATGTATGACGCAGGCAGCGACACTATTATAGGTGAGGAAATGAATAAAGTTCTGCAGGACATACCCATTAAATTTCTTTTGTGGCAGGTGTTTGTTCCCGCCAAATACACCCGCAGGGTGCAGGCTGTGATTAAGGCGGAATCGGATGATGTTTCTGATATAGCCGATTCTCAGATGGCTCTGCCTTTAGGCCCGGAGCGCTGGAACGAGACGAAGGGAAAAACCGAAATAACCAATGCGTAAATTCATGGTTGTTGACAAAAGAGATAAGATTTTGCGAAAATATAGAATGATGAAAAAAGTGCTAGTGTTTTTGGTTCTTTTAACGCCGTCATTTCTTTTTTCGGCGGGAGAATTGTCAATTGTCTGGGATGCCAATGAGCAGAGCAACACTCTTTCCTGGACACTGCCTCAAGTTACTCTTCCGGTGGGGTCTTATATGTGGCACGAAGTGGATATTTATAGAACCTTCGGTTACTCAACGGGCGTTGACAGCTGGACGCTTTTAGCTTCGGGTGTTACGGACGGCACATTTACGGATTACGCCGGATATGGCAGTTACAGCTATGAACTGAGAAATGTTACCCAGTGGAATTACGATTCTACTGCTGACGCATGGTCGTCATCGTCGGCGTTTCCTACGTATGGACCGGTCAGAAGTTATTTTATAAGTGACGGCAGCAATAACAACGTGGTCAAAATAGAGGATGCCGCCGGAGGGCAGGACACTTTCGGAGCGCAATGGAAATTTACTTATAACCTTCAGGAAACCTGTTATCCGGATGTAAGGATTTATAAGCCGGGAACAAAATTTACCAGGGATTCGGAAGGTTTTTATGAACGCCCCGCTTCAACATGGTGCGTAAAAAGCATTTTGGATTATAATGGAGTCAACAGCGCTCCGCGGCCGCAGGGGATAAACTATGAGGAATGGGACTGCACGGATTCCTCCGGAGTTATCGTCGGCAACGGCATTTATTATGTGATGTTTGAGATATTTGACCCTTATGAGCCACCTGAATCTTTTGAGGTGGGAATATCCTCAAGATATTATAATCTCGGAGGCAATAGTATTTACCGGAAGAGGGGCGCTTATGTCGGAGTGATACCGGTGGATATACTGCGCATTAAAGATTTGACGGTTACCGGGATTACCCAGTCAAACACGGCATCCTCAATTTCATACAATATAAACGCTTCAGCGGCTGTGACGGTTCTGATATTGAACGAGGGCGCGAATTTTAAAATAGCTTCCTCAGCCGGCAGTATATCATACGGTTCCGGCAGCTCTTATGTTTATTTTGCAGGGAATTTAATACCGGCTTCAACCGGCACTTTTGCGAGCGCTGATATAGCGCAGGTCATAACATATTACAGGGGCGCGGGAATCAATACGGAAACATGGGACGGGACAGGGCCTACCGGCCTGGCTGTCGCCAACGGTATATATCCCGTGGGTATATGCGCGCGCGACGCTTCAGGTAATACCGCAATATCGGTATCCGGCAACGACCAACCGTTTTTTGAATACATAACGGTGGATAAGAGAACTTCCTCATCTGCCGTCGAGGGAGATGTGCCGCTGCTTGTGTCTATTTCTCCATCCTCCGGTACAATTGTGGCATCCTGCAGCGCGTTGACCGTTGTTTTAAGCGATGCTTCAGGTATGAATGCGGCGGCGACAACGGTTTCGGTGACTTCCGGAACAACGGTGTTTTCCCACGCCAATGGCAATGCAATTCAGTCGCCCGTTTCCGGCACTTCCGGCTCCGGCAGCACGACTTTTACGCTGACGCTTTCAACAGCTATCACGGGTGAAGGTTTATATACAATAACGGTGCTTGCGACGGACATTTACGGTAATCAGCATACATATACTTCAAAGTTCAGTATATCGGCCGCCGCATCCGCCGGCGATGATTTTAAGGGAGTGGTCAAAGCCTATCCGCAACCTGCTAAAACGGGAAGTATCACAATAAGCTATGATAACGCCTCGGCGATTTTCGCGGGGAATGCCGTTAATATTACTTTAGATGTGTACACAATTTTCGGTGAGAAGGTAGGAACTTATTATCCGGCGGCTAATACGGCAGCGGGAACTTGTCCGTGGACTTACAGTTCTCTCGGCCTCGCTCCCGGAGTTTATATTTACAGGATCAAGGTGAGCGGAAATTCAAAAACTTGTGAGGCCGTCAAGAAAATGGTGATTTACAAATGAACGCGAAACAGATATTGAAAAAAGGAAGTATAGCGGCATTGTTCTGCCTGTCTTCCGCGTCCGTTCTGTTCGCCGGCGACGTTGGAAAAACATCTGCTCAGTATCTGAAAATAGCGCTTAATCCAAGAAACGAGGCCATGGGCGGAGCGGGAGTCGCCTCTATGTGCGATGAGATATTTTACAATCCTGCGTCTATAGCGAAAATAGAAAACAGCAGTACGAGAATGGGATATGTGTCGTGGTTTGAGGATATGTCAAAAGCCAATATTTTTACGGCTATGCCCGTCGGGAACGGGCCAGTTAAAATTGCCGCGAATCTCTCGTATTTTAACATAAGCGGTCTGACTTCTGTAGACGGAACGGGAAATGATTTAGGCGAGTTTAAACGTAACAGCACCGATTTGTCTCTGGGGGCCGCCGCTAAATTCGGCAAAATTGCGATGGGCGCAGCGGTCAAGGGGATAACCGAAAAATATGGCCCGGATTCGGGAAAAGCTGTGGCTGTCGACGCCGGTTTTATAATGGATATAATGAGAAGCGTTTCTTTCGGCGCTTCAATTGTCAACAAGGGCACAAAACTTGAGATAGACGGTGTTGAAAAAGCCCTCACTTCAAGTGCGCGCGCCGGGATTTGCATAAAGCCCTCCGAAACGGTTGTTTTGAACTGTGACGCTGAGATGCCCAATGACGATGACACAAGGCAGCATTTCGGCGTTGAATGGGAGTTTAATGAAAATTATTATCTCCGCGGCGGATGGCAGAAATTCGGTGAGATTGGCGGGGTAACCGCAGGTTTCGGCATGAAGATAAACACATCAAGCGGGGAAAGCAGTATGACGTCTATGAATGCTGTGCAGGAAAGGCTGCTGCTTATAGATTACGCTTATCAGGCTAATTCCGAATTTGACAGCATACACAGATTCTCCATAGGTTTTGGTTTCTAAAACACTTCAAAAAAAAACTTGACTTTTAAGTCGTGATTTTTTACACTTAACCCATTGAAGCGGGTTGGAGCAGCCCGGTAGCTCGCAAGGCTCATAACCTTGAGGTCCCAGGTTCGAATCCTGGCCCCGCCACCAAATTTTTAAAAGAGACGGTATGCGAGCCAACTGCTTGGCTCGCATAAGGATTCGAAGACCGCAGCGATGCGCGAGTTTTGCAAAGCAAAGGCGAGCGCCGCGAGGGGCGGCCTGCGAGAAATTTCCGTCAGGAAATTTACTTGTAGGCGAATCCTGGCCCCGCCACCAAATTTCCCGAGGATCGGTATTTCCTGCGGGGGAAAGGAAAATTATTTGCGGAGGATAGATGGATTATTTTTTAACTGAAGAACAAAAAGAAATGATTGAAATAGCG
>VMTI01000124.1 GCA_013791675.1 bacterium
TTACGTTTATGCTGATAGTTTTGTTATAGATTATAAAGTGACTCATCCAAGCTTAAATATTGAAAAGGAAATAACACCATTGATTCTAGAAATGAATTATACAGGTAGTGAGAGTTTTACCGAGAAAATTGTATGTCATCCGATGACTTATATTTTCTACAACGGAAGGAATCAAATTGAAGCAAAATCATCTCACGTCAAATATCAAGATGCTTACGTATTCCCAGATGGGAAAGGTGTATTAATTATATCACAAACTCGAGGTTATGAAGGCAAAGGAAATATTGAAAATATTAATATGAAATATCAACATCTTAATGGATACATAAAAGATTTAAAAGGAAATCAAATATATTGGACTGGTGAAGATAGTTTTGCAATCGTTAGAATGCCTAGACACTATGATAATAATAAAGATGTAAAATTATATCACTATAAAAAATCTCAATTTGAAAAAGAAGAAGCCATTGATTTCGCTATATTTAAAAAGCGTAATTATAAACTCGCAGAATAGATAAATCTACAGTAATAATTTTACCTTCAAAAAGTTAACATTCGTGTAAAGAGAGAAACTTTTCCTGTTATTTGGTATAATCTAACGTGAATAATGAAAAAATGAGGAAGGGGCTTTATTAAGCAGAATGAGATAAGAATGCAAAGCATTCTTATGAATTGACCAGGAGGTTATTGTTATGGCTATTGTTGAGTATGAAGAATTTAAGGGAAATAAGATGATTGTTTTGAAAAACGATGAGAACGACCGCTTTCCCTTCAAATTCGGTTTGGGAAAAGGGAAAAAAATAGTTGAGAATTTTGAAGCTATCAAAACGTGGGTTGAAAAGATGGAAGGTCAAAAAAAGGCAGAAAAAGAGAATCAGGCTCCTGCTGAATAACAGTTTTATTATAAAAGAAAGACTGGGGACATTCGCCCCCAGTCTGTAAGAAGGTTCATGGGTTGACTCCGCCCAGGCGGATGCAGCATTTAGTGACTTATTTTAAAGTGCATCTTTTTGTTCAAATCTGTAGAAAAAATTTCACCATAAAAAAGTTAACATTCGTGTAGGATGTGAGTCAGTGGAAATACCGGAAATCCCGGCAGTTTTCAATAACACCTGGAATCCCGGGATCATTGACTATGAAAATACAGATACCATGCCTGTATAACTGAATTGATGTATCGGGTGTTGCGCGGACGCGTTATATGTCAAATGTCAAGACCTGACCCCATTCATGAAAGTTTGCTTACAGAGTGAACATTTCATATAATCACGATGCTATGAAATTATATAATGCGCCCAGAGGAACAAGGGATATTGTCGGCGAGGAAGCCGGAAGATTTTCCCGCGTTTTGCGGATTTTTGAAGAAATCGCGCGGCTTTACGGCTATGGCAGCATCAACACGCCTCTTTTTGAAGATACCGCACTTTTTGAACGGACCATCGGCGGAGGCAGTGACATTGTCGAAAAGCAGATGTACACATTTTTAGATAAAGCCGGCCGCTCCTTAACTCTGCGCCCCGAAGGTACGGCGGGAGTTGTCAGGGCGGCTCTCGGCGGCGGGCTCCTGCGGCCCTTACCCAGACGGCTTTATTATTCGGGGGCGATGTTCCGTTATGAAAAACCGCAAAAAGACCGTAAGCGGCAGTTTTTTCAGATGGGCGCGGAATACTTCGGGGATAAAACTTCTTTTGCCGATGTTGAAGTTATTTCTTTATGCGCGATGGCGCTTAAAAAACTCGGACTGGATTATGAATTGAAAATAAATTCAATCGGCTGTTCTCTCTGCCGCGGGGAATACGAAAAGAAATTAAAAGCTTTCGCGGAAGAAAAGATAAATGAACTCTGCGGTGATTGCAGGGAGAGATTGAAAACTAATCCGCTCAGAATTCTTGACTGTAAAGTTGAGTCCTGTAAAAAGATTCTTTCCGGCGCGCCGGATGTGAGCAAAGCGCTGTGCGCGGACTGCACGGATAATTTTAAGGCAATCAAGCAGGGCCTCAATGACGGAAAAATAAGTTTTATCGAGGATGCAAAACTTGTCAGGGGGCTGGATTATTATAATGGATGCGTATTTGAGTTTTACGCGAAAGGCGCCAGGGACGCGATTGCCGCCGGAGGCCGCTATGACGGCCTTGTGAAATTGCTCGGCGGTGACGAAGTGCCGGCGGTGGGGTTTGCCATAGGCATGGACAGGATTATCCCGCTTATTGATTTTACTCCGGACAAACCGGATTACATGATTGTTTCAGCGGGGGCGCCCATGAACAGCCTTATCGCTTTCGCGGATGAAATAAGAGCCGCGGGAAAGGTGTGCGTAATTTCGTCAAAGCCGAAACTTAAAAACGGGTTGAAAGAGGCTTCGTTGGCTTCTTTCCGTTTCGCTCTTATTATCGGCGGGGATGAAATTAAAAATATTACAGTGACCGTCCGTGATATGGACGGCGGCGAACAGAAAACATTATCCAAAAAGGAGTTTTTAGAAAAATTATGATTTCAGAAAATTTAAAGGGGTTGAAATGTTTGAGATGCGGGAAAGAATATTCGCTGAAGCAGGCGCGTTATCTTTGCACTGATGAAGCCTGCGGCGGAAATCTGGAAGCGGTTTACGATTACGCCCGCATAGAGAGAAATGCCAATGTAATTAAAAATTCACGGGAAAAGGGTATATACAGGTATCTGCCGTTTCTTCCTTTCGCCGACACAAAATTAACTCCGCCGCTTCTCGTGGGAGGAACGCCTCTTGTAAAGAGCGATAAACTTTCTTCCAGGATGGGCGTGGAGCTTTTCTTTAAAGACGACACGAGAAATCCCTCGGCGTCATTTAAAGACCGAGCCGGAGCGGTTGCTATGACTGTGGCGCGGGAAGACGGACTTAACCGGATATCCTGCGCTTCAACGGGAAACGCGGGTTCTTCTCTGGCCTGCCTTGCCGCGAGCGTCGGCATGAACTGCATGATTTTTGTTCCAGAAAAAGCGCCGCCGGCGAAAATAGCGCAGCTTCTTTTGTTCGGAGCGAAAGTTTTTGCCGTGCGGGGAACTTACGATGAGGCTTTTGACCTCTGCGCGGAGGTGTCTTCGGAAATCAATTGTTTTAACCGCAGTACCGGCCTTAATCCCTGGACGAGGGAAGGCAAAAAAACGGTGTCTTTTGAAATAGCCGAAGATATGGGATGGGATGTTCCTGATTATGTTTTTGTTCCCGTGGGCGACGGCAATATTATCAGCGGTGTGTGGAAAGGTTTCCGCGAACTTTTTTACGCGGGTTTTACCCAGCGTATTCCGAAGCTTATAGCGGTGCAGTCAAAAAATTCAGATTCCGTGCACAAAACTCTTGAAAAATATAAAGGAAAAGATGTTTCACCAAAAGAGATTGAACTGGTGAAGGTGAACGCCACGACGATAGCCGATTCCATAAGCGTGGATTTGCCGCGCGACGGCCTTGCCGCGGTGCGAGCCGTGCGTGAGACAGACGGTTTTTCCGTAGAGATAAGCGATGATGAGATTCTTGCGTCAATAAAGGAAATCGCGTCAAACACGGGTTTGTTTCCGGAGCCGGCGGGCGCCACCGCGTACGCGGGGCTTAAAAAAGCTCTTGAGGACAGAAAGGTGCCGCTTAAAAGCAGGATTGTTTGTCTTGTGACGGGCAGCGGCCTGAAAGATATTAACTCGGCTCTCAAGGTGGCGGGGAAACCCATAAGCGTTTCAACGGATAAATCCGAAACGCTTAAGATACTTTCGGGTAAATAAATGGAGGTTGAAATGGAAGAGCAATGCTTGGAAGATAAAGAAGTCGCATTGTCGCTGGGCAGCAATATCGGGGATTCTTTTCAGACGCTCGTAAGCAGCCTGAAAGACCTGAGCCGGTTTGTGGAAGACATGAAAGTGTCAAGTTTTTACAGAACCGATCCGGTGGAGCTGAAGTATCAGCCGGATTTTATCAATATGGCGGTGTCCGGAAAAACGAATATTCATCCCGAGGTTTTTCTTAAAAAAATAAATCGCGTGGAACAAAAATACGGCAGAGCGCGGGGAATCAAATACGGACCCAGAACTTTGGATATAGATATAATTTTTTTCGGCGGTAAAATTTTTCAGAGCGACAATCTTACTATTCCTCATCCAAAATTCCGCCGGCGTTTGTTTGTGCTTGAACCTCTCGCCGAAATAGCTGCTCATATGAAAGACCCCTCCGACGGTATGCGCGTGCGCGAGATTCTTAAAGAAGCGCGTTCGCGTTTCAGCCACGGTGTTGAAAAATTGTGAAAAAGGCCGTTTCGCCTGAAGAAGTTTCCCGCCTTTGCAGCTCGTCGCGCAAAAAGGGAAAAACTGTGGGGCTTGTCCCCACTATGGGGGCTTTGCACGAAGGGCATATAAAGCTTATCAGGGAATGCCGGAAGAAGTGCGATTTTCTGGTCGTCAGCATATTTGTTAATCCCGCGCAGTTCGCTCCAAAAGAGGATCTCAAAAATTATCCTCGCACCCTTAAAAGAGATATTCTTATTTGCCGGGAAAACGGCGCGGATTTGGTGTTTACCCCCGGCATGAAAGACATTTATCCCTGTGGTTTTGAAACTTATGTGGAGCTTGAAAAACTTCCCGCGCATCTGTGCGGACTTAAAAGGCCCGGGCATTTTCGCGGCGTGGCAACGGTGGTGCTTAAGCTTTTTAATATTGTGCGGCCGGCGCTCGCTGTGTTTGGTAAAAAAGATTATCAGCAGCTTGCGGTAATCAGAAAAATGGCGCGGGATTTGAATGTGCCGGTAAAAATAGTAGGTGTTGAAACCGTCAGGGCAAAAAGCGGGCTGGCCGTTAGTTCAAGAAACCGGTACCTTTCTTCTTCCGAACTTGATAACGCGGGGATTTTAAGAAAGTCTCTGTTGGAAGGCAAACGCATGGCCTCGTCGGGAGCATCAGGGGCGGCCATAAAAAGAAAAATAAAGGGTATGCTTAAATCTTCGCGCGGCCGCGTGGATTATATTTCCGTCTGCGACAGAGAGACCCTTGAAGATGTTAAGGAAATTCAAGGAAAAGCTCTTATAGCTCTCGCTGTGCAAGTCGGCCCCGCCCGGCTTATAGATAATATTGAAATCACCGGCGCAGTCCGGAAAATACAGAAAAGAAAATGAATATAGAGGAAATAAAAAAAATAGCTAAGCTCGCGCGTATAGAAATTCCGGAAAACCAGCTGGAAGATTTCGCGGGAGAATTCAATAAAATACTGGAATATTTTAAAAAGCTTGACAGCGCTCCGACGGAAGGGGTGGAGCCTTTCCTTTTTGAAGAGGCAAATGTATGGCGAGACGACCGCCATTTTGCTAATCCCGCCGCCAGAGAAATAATACTCGCTAATGCTCCCGAAAAACAGGGAGATTTTTTTAAAGTCAAAAAGGTGCTGGAATGAGCGTAAAGGAAAACATCATATCCTGCATCGCGAAGATAAAGCGCGAAAAGACAAACAGTTTCATAGAAATTTTTGAGGAGCGGGCGCTCGCGAAAGCTGAAGAAATTGACAGGGTACTCGCCTCGGGCGGCAGAAATCTCCCTCTGGCGGGCGCGCCTGTAGCACTGAAAGATAATATGGTTATAAAAGGCGAAACAGCCAGCTGCTCCTCCAAAATTCTCAAAGGTTTTGTTTCGCCCTACGACGCTGAAGTTGTGACAAGATTGGAAAAAGCGGGAGCGATAA
>VMTI01000296.1 GCA_013791675.1 bacterium
CAACACGTATTTTTGGCCCGGTGGCCAGAGAGCTGAGGGAGAAAGGGTTCATGAAGATAATATCAATGGCCCCGGAAGTGGTATAATGAAAAAACTGAAAAACAAAGATAAGGTTGTGGTCTTAAAAGGAAAATACAAAGGCAAGATCAGCGAAGTGATAAAGATTTTTCCCGCAACGGATAAAGTGCTTGTGGCCAAGGTGGCCATGGTTAAAAGGCACGCGAAGCCGACCCAGAACTCTCCGGGAGGAATTCAGGAGAAGGAAAGGCCTATAAGTTGTTCGGCTGTTAAGCTTATCTGCCCCCGCTGCAATGAGCCTTCAAGAGTGGGTTTCAAGAATCTTAAAGACGGGAAAGTGCGATTTTGTAAAAAGTGCGGTGAAATAATATGAGCGATAAATATATTCCACGGCTTATAGAAGTCCATAAAAAAGTCCTCGCGGAAATGGTGAAGAAATATAATTATGGCAACGTTATGCAGGGGCCGCGGCTTAAAAAAATTGTTATAAGCTGCTCTCACAACGCCGCTAAAGAAGACGCGAAATATCTGGACGAGGCTGTCTCTCAGATAGAAAGAATAACCGGGCAGAAAGCTCTGCGCACCAAAACGAAGAAGGCTATATCAAATTTTAAAACTAAAGTCGGGCAGCCGATAGGATGCACCGTGACATTGCGCAGGGATCGCATGTGGGAATTCATGGACAGATTTATTAATATTGCCATTCCGAGAATGAGGGATTTCCGCGGCTTGAGCAATAAATCTTTTGACCGCGTCGGGAATTACAGTATAGGATTAAAAGACATATCCATTTTTCCGGAAACGCAGGCAAGTAAGATTACGAAAACTATAGGTTTGGGAATAACTTTTTGTATTAAAGCGGCAACTGTTTCTGAAGCCGTGACGTATCTCGGTATGCTGGGGGTACCGTTTAAAAAATAATGGCTAAAAAATGTAAAATTGAAAAGTCTAAAAGAGTGCAGAAGTACCGCGTGAGGGAAAAGAACAGGTGCCTCAGATGCGGCCGTCCGAGAAGTTATTACCGTGATTTCGGTTTGTGCAGATTGTGCTTCAGGGAGCTTGCCCACAGGGGTGAGATTCCAGGCATAAAAAAATCGAGCTGGTAATAATGAGAGAATTAAAGGGAGTGTCAGAATGAGTCAGGATCCGATTGCTGATTTTTTGGCGGCTTTTAAAAACGGCCTGATGAGAAACAAGCCGTATATAGATTTCCCCGCGTCCAAAATTTTAGGAGATATTTTGAAGATAATGGAAAACAGGGGTTTCCTCGTAAATTTTAAGAAAATAACGGATAATAATCAGGGGTTTTTCAGGATTTTTCCGAAATATGAAGGGAAGAAGCCGGTTTTGCGTGGCGCAGAAAGGGTGTCAAAGCCGAGCGGCAGAAAATACGCTTCAGTTAAAGATATCCCTGTGGTTTTTGAGGGATACGGCATATGTATTATGTCAACGCCCCGCGGGTTGATGGACGGTGACGCTGCCAAAAGTGCGAATTGCGGGGGAGAGGTGATATGTCGCCTTTGGTAATATGAGCAGATTAGCAAAAGTACCGGTTGTGATTCCTAAAGGAGTGGATGTGCAGATTACTGATCTTGGGCGCAGCATAAAAGTAAAAGGCCCGAAAGGTGAGATGAGCAAGGTTTTCGCTCCTGTGGTGAAGATTGTTTCCAAAGACGGCTCTCTGTTTTTTGAAAAAACTGAAAACAGTAATTTCGGTAAAATGATGCTCGGGACAGTGTCTTCAATAGTGCGAAGCATGGTCAAGGGCGTTCAGGAAGGCTTTGAGAAAAAATTAAATATATTGGGCGTGGGTTACGGTTTCACCGTAAAGGGACAGGAGCTTACTATAATGTGCGGATATTCAAATGATGTGATTTTCCCTCTGCCTAAAGAAGTGCAAGCCGTCGCTGTAAAAACGGCCCTGACGCTGACTTCTTTCGATAAGGAAATTTTGGGAAAAATAGCCGCCGAAATCCGAGCCGTGCGGCCGCCCGAGCCCTACAAGGGGAAAGGAATACGTTATGACGGCGAAGTTGTCAGGAAGAAAGCCGGCAAGTCCGCGGCCGGAGCAAGCGGTGCTAAGTAATGAAAAATTCTAAAGAAATAAAAAGAGCGAGACGTCACGCTCACGTAGTGAAGAAATTGAAAAAGGGTTTGATAGATGTTCCCCGTCTGATTGTGAAAAAAAGCAACAGAAACATCTTCGTAAGCCTGGTAGATGATATGAAATTGAAGGTTATTGCGGGATGCGCCAAAAGCAAAAAAGAAGCGGAGGCCGCCGGTATTGAGATAGCTGAGAAAGCGAAAAAGCTGGGCGTGGAGAAGATAGTGTTTGACAGAGCCGGATACAAATATCACGGCGTGGTTAAAGCGGTTGCAGAGGGCGCCAGAAAGGGCGGCTTAAAGTTTTAGGAAGGCAAAATGAATTTTGTTCGAAAAAAAGAAGATGATCTTATAAGAAAAACGGTGAATATATCCAGAGTTTCAAAAGTTGTGAAAGGCGGCAAAAGGATGTCATTCACGGCTCTTTGTGTTGTCGGCGACGGCGTCGGGAAAGTCGGCGTAGCGAAACGCAAAGGTGCTGATGTGCGCATAGCCGTGGACAAGGCCAGCCGGAAAGCTCAGGAAAAAATGGTTAAAATAAACAAGGAAGGTACGACTATTCCGCACACTATAGAAGGCGTTCACTGCCGCAGCAAAGTGCTGCTTAAGCCTGCGCGTCCGGGGACGGGCATTATCGCGAGCGCCCCTGTGCGGGCTGTGGCCGAAGCTTGCGGCATAAGTAATATTCTGACGAAAAGTCTTGGCAGTAATAATATAATGAATGTAACATTCGCGACTTTGAACGGGCTGATGAATCTTAAGGTTCCTAAAAATGAAGTTCCGGGCGCGGTAGAACCGGACGCAGTGAAAGAAACTGAAATCGCGCCGTCGCGTGAGGAGAAATAATGTCTTTTGTTAGTTTACCCTCATATCTCGGTTCGACAAAATCAAGGAAGAGACGAAGGGGCCATGTTCACGGCAGATACAACGGACGCGGCCTTAAGGGCGAAAAATCGCGCGCCGGAAGAACTCACATAACTGTTCTTGAGGGCGGTCAGATGCCGATTGTAAGAAGGCTTCCGAAAAGGGGTTTTACAAACAGGCGTTTTACCACCAAATACGATATTTTGAATCTTTCCGTTCTTGAAGCGAAATTTGATGCCGGCGGGGAGATCAGCGTCGAGTCTCTTGTGAAAAAAGGCATTGTCAGAGGCAAAAACAAAGTGAAACTTCTCGGCAATGGAAAAATAACAAAAGCTTTTAACGTGAAGCTTCCAAATGTCTCCGAGGGAGCCGCTAAAAAAATAACTGCGGCGGGCGGCAGTGTTATCGAAAAAATCATTACCGAAAAAAAAACTAAAAAAATAAAAGTAAATAAAGACAAGGGGAGTCCCTTAGCCTCTCAGAATCAATGATAAATTCTTTCGGCGATATTTTTAAAGTTCAGGATCTCAAAAGAAAGATAGGTTTTACTTTTCTTGTTCTTGCCGTTTATAGAGTAGGCACAACGGTGCCGCTGCCGGGTGTGAACGCTGCCGCTTTGCAGGCTTTTTTTGCGCAGCAGGAAGGCGTTATGGGATTTTTGAATATGTTTTCCGGCGGCGCCATGGCGCGGCTTTCTGTTTTTGCGCTGGGCATTATGCCCTATATCAATGCTTCTATTATTATGTCGCTTCTTCAGACATCTATTCCTTACCTTGAGAAACTTTCCAAAGAAGGCGCACCGGGCAGGGAAAAGATAACGAGAATGACACGCTATGCCACTCTCCTGATAGGCGCGGTACAGGCTTTCGGTTTGACATTCTGGATACAGAGCATGAAGACTCCCGGAGGCGAGCCGGTTCTTATGTTTACGGGGTTAGGTTTCAGGCTGCTGCTTGTGCTCACTATGCTCACCGGTACATTGCTTGTCATGTGGCTCGGAGAGCAGATAACCGAATCCGGAATAGGCAACGGGATATCGCTTATAATCTTCACGGGAATTGTCGCCGGTTTTCCGTCGGGTTTGAAAAACACTTATTCACTTCTCAGCACGGGTGAAATTACATTATTCGGACTTACGCTCATAGGAATTTTTATGCTCGCTATTTTAGCCCTCACCGTTTTCATTGAGGAGGCGCAGAGGCGTATTCCTGTACAGTACGCGCAGAGAGTTGTCGGCCGCAAGGTTTACGGGGGGCAGAGCACCTATCTTCCGCTTAAAGTTGAATCATCCGGCGTTATAGCGGTGATATTCGCGATGGCTTTTATGAGTTTTCCTCTTATGATAGGGCAGTTTTTCCCGAACTCAAAGCTTTTTGAAACACTGCAAAAGTTTTTTTCGCCGGGAAACGTAGTTTACATAATTGTTTACGCGGTGTTGATTGTGGCGTTTTGCTATTTTTATACCATGCTCACTTTTGACCCGAAGAATATAGCCGACAATCTGAAAAAATCCGGCGGTTTTATACCGGGCGTCAGGCCGGGGGAACAGACGGCCGAAAAGATAACGGCGGTTATGTACAGAATAATATTAATAGGGTCTCTTTTTGTTGTTTTTATAGCGATTGTGCCCATGATACTTAAGCATTTCAATATGCCTTTTTATTTCGGGGGCACGGCGCTTCTTATTATTGTCGGTGTCGCGCTTGACACTATGGGACAGGTTGAGTCGCAGCTTATAATGAGGCATTACGACGGACTGCTTAAAAAGAGCCGCATCAAAGGGAGATATTTTAACATAAAATGATTTGTATTTTTTTAGGAGCTCCAGGTTCGGGTAAAGGCACACAGGCCAAGAGGGTGTGTGCCTCCCGCGGAATGAAATACATAGGCACCGGGGAAATCCTGCGCGAAAATGTTTCATCCGGAACGGAGTTGGGGAAAAGGGTGAAGGCCACGCTTGAAGCGGGCCATTTAGTTGACGATGCCACAATGATAGAGATTATAGAAGAAAAAATTAAAAACGAAAATTCTTTTCTCATGGACGGATTTCCGAGGACAGTTCTTCAAGCTGAGGCGCTGGAGAATCTTTTCGGGAAATATGAAAAAAGTTTGGATGCCGTAATTTTTCTGGATGTTTCAGCTTCAGAAGTGACGAAAAGAATTCTCGGCAGATTTTCCTGTTCTTCGTGCGGTAAAGATTATAACGTCCATATTAACGATATAAAAGATGAACGCTGTCCCGATTGCGGCGATGCGCTTCTTCAAAGAAGTGATGATACAAAAGACACGGTAATAGAAAGAATAGAAGAATACTCACGCAAAACGGCGCCGCTTAAAGAATTTTATGAAAAGAAAAATATTCTTATAAATGTTTGCGGAACAGGAAGTGTTGATGATATATTTAAACGTATAACGGAGGCGTTAGATAATAAAAATTAAAACAGCTCCCGAAATAGACGGGATTAGAAGGAGCTGCAAACTATTAAAAAAAATGAGTGATATGATTTCGACCCACATAGCCGCCGGCAGAAAAACGGAAGATATTGCGAATCTTGCCGAGGAATTTATATATTCCAATGGCGCTGTTCCGGCTTTTCCGCCCGAGGGTTTTCCCTCGTGCATATGCGTTTCCGTCAATGACGAGGTTGTTCACGGAATTCCGGGGGATTATGTTATGCAGGACGGCGATCTTGTGAGTGTTGATATGGGGCTTATTCTTGACGGTTATTATTCGGATATGGCGATAAGCGCCGTTGCCGGGTCAGCTTCGTCCGAGGCGCAAAATCTTATGGATGTGACGGCGGAATGTCTCAAAAAGGGCATGGAGCAATTCAGGGCGGGAAATCATCTTGGGGATATATCGCACGCGATAGCGTCGTTCGCGGAAAAAAACGGTTTTTCGGTTGTCCGGCAGTTCACCGGCCACGGTATCGGAGTAGAGCTTCACGAGGAGCCTCAAATACTTAATTACGGCCGTCCCGGTACGGGGCCTGAGCTTAAAAACGGAATGGTTTTTGCTATTGAACCTATGATAAACGCGGGGAGCTGGGAAGTGAGGATAGATGATAACGGCTGGACGGCGCGCACTTCCGACGGAAGCCTTTCCGCTCATTTCGAGCATACGGTTGCATTGGTTGACGGTGTGGGTGAGATTTTAACGGCATGACTAAAGAAGAAAAAATAGAGATGAGCGGAATGGTTGTAAAGGCTCTCGGTAACGCTGTTTTCAGAGTGCAGCTTGACGATGCTCATGAGATGTCGGCGCATATATCGGGTAAA
>VMTI01000142.1 GCA_013791675.1 bacterium
CTAACAGTAGTAAAATTAGAAAGCAGATGGAGAAATATATAAGCAAATGAAGCAAACTAAAAAGATATTTTCCGTTGCAATTGGTTTATTATTCATGAGCGGAGCTAAATTAAAAGCACAAACACCGATAGAGCCTCAATCACTCAAAGTTGTTAAAGAAATTGGAAATTTTTTTAATCTCTTTGTGAGTACTGCTTCAACCATAACGTTGGAAAGTGAAAAAACAATAGAGTTAATTTACACCACCAATGATAATAATCCCGAATTATTGGATTACGTAATAGATAAGACAGATAAATTGGAAAACACAGCAATTTTACTGAGGGGATTGCAACCATTTTCTACATACTATATCTATGAGGATTCTCATAAAAATGTAATTATTATGAATACGGGTGACAATGGGAATCTCAGTTATATCCAAGATTTAACGAAGCCTCATCATGTTTGGATTCAAAAAAAGAAGTCGACAATTTTCATTTATTCCGATACAGTATTAACAGAAAATGTATATGAACCAATTGAAATAATGTCAGATAACATAACATTAGACGGCAGTGGATACAGTATAATCGGGGGATTGGATAGGTGGGGGGATCCCATATATAATTTTGGAATTTATATAAATGGCAGGAAAAATGTTGTTATTAAAAATTGTAATGTATCAGTTTTCAAATATGGAATATATCTTTACAACAGCAGTTCTAATACAATAAGTGACAATACTATTAAGGCGAACAGCCATATAGGCATTGCATCTTGGATTCACAGTGACTTCAATAAAATTAATAGCAATAACATAGAAAACAATAAGGGGACTGGAATAGCAACAGCAATAAGTGGATATAATGAAATCAATGAAAATGTATCTAAACGTAATAATGCAGGCGTGGGTTTGTGGTATTTAAGTTATTCTAATTGTGTAAAAAACAATGTACTTTCTGACAATACTTATGGCGTAACAGCTGGTGCGGAAACTGTAAACAACACGGTGGAAAATAATAATCTACAGGATAACTGGTGTGGGGTACATATTTGGGATTCGGATGGGGAATGGATTTTAAATAATACAATTAAATCGGGGACTCTTGCGGGAATATACTCAAGTAGATCTTCTAACGTTGAAATTTCCAGTAATATTATTACCTATTGTTCCAGATATGGTGGAATAGCGTTGAGTGATTCAAGGAACTTCACCATAAAAAATAATACAATTGAGAATAACACTTATGGAATAAACATTCCTTACAAAGATTCTCATTCCAATACAATTTTCCACAACAACTTAATAAATAACAATACTCAGGCATATGATGATAACCCTTTAAACAATAACTGGTATCATACAGTATTCCTTGAAGGAAATTATTGGTCAGATTATCATGGGCAAGATGATGGAACAGGAATAGACAAACATGCTATTGCCGGCGATGGTATAGGGGATACTAATATCCCGTGGCCAGGGTCGGGCTATGATTATTATCCGTTTATGAAGGAGAATGGGTGGGTTGTGAGCAATCAACCGCCGCAAGCTCCAATTTTATCATCCCCGGCTGATAACACATTAACGAATGCCACTCCAACGTTAGTCTGGAATGTTCCAACAGATGCCGACGGTGATGACTTGAATTTTAAAACTGAGATCTCAACCACTTCGGTTTTTTCAGGGGTGAATGATATTACGGTCGAATCAAAAGTAGATACAACGGGTTTTGATCCGGTTCCGCCCGTTGCGCAAGGCGCAGGAACTTGCAGTTACACAATTCAACCGGCGGATACTTTGTCTGAGACCACATATTATTGGAGAGTTGCCGCATGGGATGGAACTGTTTATGGGGATTATTCAGAGACGTGGAAGTTTTATGTAGATGCAACACCGGCGGAGATTATCTCAGCGACAGCAACGACGACAACAAATATTACAGTAAGTTTCAGTGAAGATTTAGACGGAGCCACAATCTCAAAAGATGATTTCTCTGTTGAAGGTTATACTGTAAACGAAGCAGCTGAAACTTCAGACGGGATTGTTTCCTTAACGGTATCAGAAATGTTGACAGACGCCGCGCCCTGGGTAACGATTATATCGACGATTACAGACATGGCAGGAAATTATTGTGTTATCGGAAGTTCTGTTCAGGCGGCAGATATGATTCCGCCGGTTATTTCAGCAATTTCAGTAATTACTGATCCAGTTACAGCAAATCAGAATCCCGGTGATTTACAAATTAAAATGATCTTCAGCGAATCGATGGACATAGCGGTTAGTCCAGTTGTAAGTTATGATCCTGAAGGAGTTTTGGGCCCTCAATCCTGCACGACAAATGCTTCCTGGACAACAACAAATAAGGCCAATGATACTTTTATCGTCCACAATGACAATATAATTGACCCGCCTACAGGAGACGGGGTAGCGGTAATTAGCGTAAGTGAAGCAGGGGATATTCCCGGGAATAAAATGGTTACAGACACAAGCCATAGTTTTATTATCAATCTCAAAAACATAACTATCACGAACGAGGCGGCGACACCGGCTACATTTAATCCCCGTGAAGGTGAATCCACGGCGATATCATATGTTCTTTCAGAAACTGCTCAGGATGTGGATGTAGTAATTAAATTAGACGGTGTTCCCATAAAAACATTAATTTTCAATCAGACTCAATCAGGAGGGCAGCACAAAGTAATATGGAATGGGACTGATGACGGCGGCGCAATAGATGTTCCAATAGGCGCTACCCGAGCATATATTTGTGAGATAACAGCCGAAAATCCGTCAGAACCGGTTGATACCGCTTCGGTTAACATAACAGCCGACTCTACAATGCCTGTGATAAAAAATATCAATGATTCGCCTGATCCTTTAGCATTGAATGGTGCAATCAGCCTGACTTTTGATACTTATGCTCCCGGAGAGAACACAACTTTAAATCAGAAATATGTAATTTTTGATTCTGCCGGGAATGTAGTAGATGATACATATGGCTGGGATTCCGAAATAGAAGGGCCGGGGCAGGGGTTCTTATGGGACTCATCTGTTGTCGGGGTAGGAGAAGGGTTATATAAATATGAAATCAGCGCAAAAATTCCGCCGCCGGATAATATTTCAGCAAATCCCGGAACCGGTGTATTTGTAATTCGTGACCAGAATTCAGCAACGGCTACGAGCGCCGACGGAAATGTGGAAATATGGCATGTTCCGTCATTTTCCATTGATATAACCACGGTTGCTGTTTCTAATGAGGCGGCAAGGTCAATTACAACAATGGCCCCGTCTACATTTGTTGAAAGTCCTATATATGAGTTTTCTTTGACCGGAACATTTGTGGGCCCGGCTATTTTGATATTTGACTACGATCCGGCATTGGATGGGAATACTTTAGAAATTAGACGATACGACGGAACAGCTTGGGTTTTGGAAGAAGTGAGGCAGTATGTTGATCTTGCGAATAACAGAATAATTGCGGAAATAGATTTCCTCTCTCTGTGGGCGGTATTTACAAAAGTTCCATCACTATTTGTTAAAGCGGTGGTTGACATCGACCCCGATACCCTGAACTTAAAGAGCAACGGAAAATACATAACAACTTATATTGAACTTCCGGAGAGTTACAGCGTCGAGAATATTGATATAAACTCCATAAAAATAACGAAGCTCGACGGCAGTGAAATCGACGCTATATCAGCCGAATTGCGTCCCTGCGGGATAGGAGACGAGGACAGCGACGGTATTGCTGATTTAATGGTAAAGTTTGACAGAAGCGCCGTGCAGAACGTGTTATATCCGGGGGAAGTTGAAATAACAATAGAGGGGAATATCTTCATAGCCGCGGATACAATTGAGACCGATAATGATTCCGGCGCGGCCGAAGAAAACGGAAACGGGGCATCTAACGGCGGCCAGGAAGATAAAGACAATAATGGGAATGGAGCAGGAAAAGATAAGGGCGATAAGGATAATAACGGCCAGGGGCAGGATAAAGACAAAGACAATAACGGGAAAAAGCCGGAGCAAAACGACAACGACCAGGGGCAGGATAACGGCAAAGGCAAAAAGAAAGGAAAAAGTATTATGTCAATGGCGGCCACTGAGATAAGCGCCGAGGTAATGCCGTTCAAGGGAACGGATATAATAAGGGTGATTGAACCAGGAAAAGCAGAACTTATTTCAGGAGATGGCGGTAAAATAACGAATCCCGAGGGGAGTGAAGTAAAAATTCCCCCGGGAATATTGAAGAAGGAAATTCTCATCACCTCAATTGCTGAAAAAATCAGAGGTAAGGCAAAAGAGAATGCGGACAAAAAACAGGAACTTAGAGGGATCGGCAAAGGATTTAAGTTCGGTCCGGAAGGGACCAAGTTCAGTCAGCCGGTGACAATTTCTCTTTCGTATGCGGATTATTCGTTCGAGGGCGATGAAGATGATCTAAAAATATATTACTGGAACGAAGAATCCAAAGAATGGGAAGTGATCGCTAATTCTCAAGTAGATACTCTTCAGAAAAAAGTTATTTGTCAGGTCAGCCATTTTTCGTTTTATCAAATAATGGCAAAAGCTCTCGCTTCCGCTTTTAACTTCGGAGAAGTTTATTCATATCCCAACCCCGCGAGAAAGACTAATCCCACAATACACATAGAATGCGGGACAGCGGATGCAGTAGAAATTAGTATTTATACCCTCACGGGGGAATTAATACTTCATCACGAAATTGGCGGCGCTCCCCAGAATATAGACGGAAAACTCGCTTATGAATATACATGGAACACATCCGGGATTGCTTCGGGGACATATTTATATATCGTTCACGCGAGAAAAGAAGGTTCTTCTGAAATTGAGGTTGTAAAAAAAGTGGCATTAATCAAATGAGAAAAATAATTAGTTTAGCCGCGGCTTTAATAGCTTGCTGTTCGGCAGGGCTTAATGCCGAGAGCGGGAAGTCGGGAGCGAACTTTTTGAAGATATCCCCCGGAGCGAGAGCCGTCGGAATGGGCGGGGCATATACCGCGGTGGCTTCCGATATAAGCGCGTTGTATTATAATCCGGCCGGCATCGGTAATATCTCGCAAATGCAAATAGGAGCAACACATACTGAATGGCTTGGAGATATCAAATATGATTTTGCGGGTGGAATAATACCAACCCAGAGAGGTTCAATCGGAGTTTCAGCGATATACCTTACAACCGGAGAGATTGAAGGCAGAGACGAGTCAAGAAATAAAACCGGTGATTTTTATTCCTCTGATCTGGCAGTGATGTTTTCCGGTGCACGGCAGTTAAATACAAATACGCAACTTGGCGCGAACGTTAAACTGCTCAGACAGACAATAGCTGATGAGACAGCTGACGGGATTGCGTTTGACATAGGCGGGACGCGCAAAGTTTCCGGAAAAATGAGTTTAGGCATGGCTGTTCGGAATCTCGGCCCGAAGATGAAATTTATTGACGAGAAATATTCACTTCCGTTAAGCATAACCGCGGGAACTTCATACAGAATTGTAGGAGCTTTTAATCTGGCAATGGATATCAGCTATGAGCCAGTGGATAAAAAAAGAACTGTAAGTTTCGGGACAGAGTTTTGGCCGATGCATTTCTTTGCATTGAGAGCCGGTTATCTGTTCCAGGCGGTTGAAACACTTTATAGTTCGGATAGTAGTTTATCAAACAATAAAATCAGCGAGCAGAACGGCCTCGGCGGCGGCATAGGGATAAAAGTCTTAGGTTACGACCTTGATTATGCCATTGTTCCATATTCCGGCCTTGGTACCACCCAAAGAATAAGTCTCATAGCAAAGTTCTAATTGTGCCTAAAAAAGTATGCTATCGTGCTATGATGAAATGAACCGAAAGAAAGATAAAAAACATTCAGCGAGGAGTGCGGGGAGAATAATAATTGAGAATGCGGGGCAAAGAACGGAAAGTGAGTAAAGAAACAATGAAAACGGGACTCATCGGATGGCCGGTGGCGCATTCCCTGTCGCCGGCGATCCACAACGGCGCCTTTGAAAAACTTTCTCTCCCCTGGAGCTATGGCCTCTACCCGGTAGAGCCGGGGAATTTTGATAACGACATAAAAAAA
>VMTI01000085.1 GCA_013791675.1 bacterium
TAGCCGCGGTAGGAGAAAGCATCTCGCGCATTCCCGGGCCTCCTTTCGGGCCTTCGTATCTTATGACGACAACATCGCCTTTTTTGAGTTTTTTCGCGAGTATCGCGGCCATGGCGTCCTCTTCGGATTCAAAAACGCGCGCTCGCCCGACAAACTTCATCACGGATTTATCAACCGCGCTCTGCTTGACAACGGCTCCGTCGGGCGCGATGTTTCCGTAAAGCACCGCTATGCCGCCTTCCTTGTGATAAGCTTTTTTAAGAGGCCTTATGACATCCTCGTTAATCACTTCCGCCGCGCGGGCTATGGCTTTCGTATTTATTCCCGAAACAGTAATGTTGTCTTGAAGCAACGGCAGAAGTCTTTTCATAACGGCGGGTATGCCGCCGGCGAATTCAAGGTCTTCCATAAAATATTCTCCGCCGGGCCTTATGTTGGTTATGTGCGGCACCTTTTTGCTGAGACGGTCAAAAAGCTCTATCCCCGCCGGGACGAAGGCTTCGTGCGCGATGGCCGGAAGATGCAAAACCGTGTTCGTCGAACCGCCGAGAGCCAGATCTACGGTCACGGCATTGTGAAAAGCTTCCTTCGTCATTATATCTCTCGCTTTTATATTTTTCCGGACAAGCTCGACGACCCTCTCGCCTGATTCGTACGCTATTCTTTTTTTCTTAGCCATGCCGGCTATGGCGGTGGCGCAGCCCGGCAAGCTCATCCCCATGGCCTCTATTATGCAGGCCGTCGTGTTGGCTGTGTACATTCCCTGACATGAGCCCTGCCCCGGACAAGCTTCCATTTCAAGGCCTTCCAGCTCGCAGAGTTTTATCTTTCCCGCCTGATAAAGCCCCACCGCCTCAAATGTATCCCTCACGAGAGAGAGCCTCTTACCCATATAATTTCCGCTCATCATGGGGCCCGCCGTCACAACAATGGCCGGAATGTTGAGCCGCGCGGCGGCCATCAGCATGCCGGGATTTATTTTATCGCAATTGGTCAGAAGTACAAGCCCGTCAAGCTGATGCGCAATCGTTACGGATTCAATCATGTCGGCGATAAGCTCCCTGATGGGCAGAGAATAACGCATTCCCTCGTGCCCCATGGCAATACCGTCGCAAATAGCGCCCACGCCGAAAATAAATGAAGCGCCCCCGCCGGCGTAGATGCCTTTTTCAATATGCCTTTCCAAATCTCTCATGCCCGTGTGTCCGGGAACGAGGTCAGAAAAACTGGACGCTATTCCTATCGCCGGTTTTTTCATTTCCGATCTTGAAATTCCCGTTCCATACAAAAGAGCCCTGTTGGGCGTTCTCTCAAAACCTTTTCTCGCTTTGTCACTTCTCACTTCTTATTTCCTCCCGTAAATTTCTATACAAGAAATCAAAACAAATTTCACTTGTTTATTCCAAAACGGCCTTACGCCGTATTCTGTTTATAAAAGTTCCGTCTATTCCGGGAAGCCCGTCAATTTCGCTAAGCTCCCATATATCTCCCATTTTTTTTCTGTATTCAATAATGCTTTTTGCCGCCCGGCTTGTCATATCGGGAAGGCCCATAAGCTCGTCCTCGCTCGCGGTGTTTAAATTAATTTTGCCGGAAGCGGAGGGCTTTTTCACTGCACGCCCCGACGCACCCCGCCCCGTCGGACTTTCAGTTTCACCGGATGAACCGGCTGAACCGATTGATATGGTTTCAGCTCCCGAAGAACCTGAATCCGAAGAAACGGTTTTCTTCATGAGTTCGTCAAGCGAGAAATTTTTCGCTATTTCTATTTTCGGCGGCGTCAAAACGGCTGTAATTTTTCCCGCATCTCTGACAGGTATTGTGAGGGATTTCAAATGAATGATAATAGCCAAAAAAGAAAACGCTATTCCCATAAGTATGTACGAGCCCTGCCGGGGACTTATCTGCGTATCGCCTATTCTCATTTCATTCCTCTCCTTTCCCGCTATTTCGGCATCAGCTTATAAACGATGCTTTCAACAAGCGCCTGCCATGACGCCTCTATAACATCCTCGGAAACGCCCGTTGTCGTCCACCTGTCTATGCCGTCGGTAGATTCAATGAACACCCGCACCGCCGCGGCTGTCGCGTCGGCGGGATTGAGCACCCTGACCTTAAAATCCGTAAGTGAAATATCCCCAACCTGAGGAAAAAAAGGCAGCAGCGCTTTACGCAGAGAATTATCCAGCGCGTTCACCGGGCCGTCTCCTTCGGCGGCTTCATAAACAATTTTCCCTTTCACCGAAAGTTTAACCGACGCCTCACATTTTTTCCGGGCGCCATCGCCGTATTCAAGTATGACTCTGCAGCTTTTCACGTCAAAAAATGAAGGCATTTTTCTTTCAATTCTTTTTACAAGAAGCTTAAGCGACGCGTTGGCCGCTTCATACTGAAAGCCAGCCGCTTCACGCTGTTTGATTTCTTTCAGCACTTCGCTCAATTTTTCCTTATCTTCAAGATTTATATCTAATTGTTTACCTCTGGCTTTGAGATTCGCATGGCCAGAAAGATCAGATATAAGGACGCGCCTTTCGTTGCCCACGCTTTCCGGCGTCAGATGCTCGTAGGTTGAAGCGTTTTTCATAACGGCGGAAACATGCACTCCGCCTTTGTGGGCAAAAGCCGAGCATCCGACAAAGGGCTGCTCTTTTTTCGGTATAATATTTGCCACCTCGTCTATGTAGCGCGACGTTTTTGTTATTTTCTTTATTTCTTTTGCACCGATATTTTTGATGCCGACACCTTTTTTCAGGATAAGATTTACCATAACCGAAGTGAGATTCGCGTTACCGCATCTTTCCCCCCATCCGTTGATTGTGCCCTGCACCATTCTTGCGCCCGCAGAAACGGCCGCGAGAGAATTCGATACCGCAAGATCGCAGTCGTTGTGGGCATGAATACCGAATTTCATTTCCGGCAGGGACCCCATGGCCTCTTTCATCATAAGCGTTATTTCTTCCGGCATGCTGCCGCCGTTAGTGTCGCACAGGCAAATCCAGTCTGCCCCGCCCATGGATGCCGCATCCAGCGTTGAAAGCGCGTAAGTTTTATTTTCCTTATAGCCGTCAAAAAAATGTTCGGCGTCATAAATGACTTCTTTCCCTGTTTTTTTCAGATATTTAACCGAATCTTTTATCATGTTGAGATTTTCGCCCGGAGTTGTGAGCAAAGCTTCTTTCACATGCAGAAGCGAGGTCTTTCCGAATATGCAGAAAACATCCGGCTTTGCTTTTACAAGCTGAAGAAGATTTTTGTCTTCTGAAGCTTTTATATTTTTTCTGCGCGTTGAGCCGAAAGCAGTGAGTTTCGATGGCTTAAGCGAAATTTTTTGCATCCTCTTAAAAAACTCCGCGTCCTTGGGATTTGAACCGGGCCAGCCGCCCTCTATGTAATGAACGCCAAACTTTTTGAGCGCCAGGGCTATGTTTATCTTATCTTCAACACTGAGAGATATGCCCTCCGCCTGGGTGCCGTCTCTGAGAGTCGTATCAAAAATAACAACGCCCGGAACGCGCCGGGATTTTGCTTTATTTTTCACAGCCTGAACTCTTTCGCTATTACCCGCACGGCTTTTGTCGTGTTTTTTTCGTCTATCACGCATGATATTTTTATTTCCGATGTGGAAATCATTTCTATATTTATTTTGTTTTTCGCCAGCGCCCTGAAAAGCCTTGACGCCACGCCGCTGTGGGTCTTCATCCCGCTTCCGACGATAGACACCTTAGCAATATTCTCTTTTATCATTATGTCCCTGATCTGCATCTTCTTTCTGACGGATTCAAGGATTTTGCGGGCCCTGGCGAGCTCGCTCCTCTTAACTGTGAATGATATATCGTTCACGGGCGTTTTGGATTCCGGCGAACTCTTCGCGGACGACTGGATTATCATATCCACGCAGATGTTCTTATTGCTGAGCGCCTCAAATATGTCCGCCGCTATCCCCGGCCTGTCCGGCACGCCCGACACATTTATCTTCGCCTGATCCTTATCCTCCGTCACACTCCTTACAACCAGTTTCTCCAGCAATTTATCCTCCCCGCATACAATAGTGCCTTTTTTTCTCGTGAAAGTGCTCGCCACTTCAAACGGCACATTTCTGTTCTTGGCAAGCTCAACAGCGCGCGCCTGCATAACACCCGCTCCGGAGGAAGCCATTTCAAGCATTTCGTCGTAGCTTATTGTATCAATTTTTTTCGCTTTGGCGTAAACTTTCGGATTGGCGGTAAAAATACCCTCCACATCGGTGAATATTTTGCACCTCGCTTTCAGAACGGAAGCTATGGCAATAGCCGTTAAATCGCTGCCGCCGCGTCCGAGCGTGGTAATTTCACCCGCAGCGCTTATCCCCTGAAAACCCGCCACCACAGCGACATAACCTTTTTTGAGCGCCTTAACAATTTTTTCGGACGACAGGGATCTTATTCTCGCGTTGCTGAAATTACCGTCGGTGATTATTTCAAGCTGCTGACCGGTAAACGAAACAACTTTCTGCCCCATATCCCACAGCGCCATCGCAAGCAGGGCTATTGTCTTCTGTTCGCCTGTGGAAAGCAGCATATCCATTTCCCTTATATGGGGATTTGATGAAATTGCCGCCGCCTCCTTTATCAAATCATCGGTTGTGTCTCCGGGCGCGGAAACAACCACCACCGGCTTGTAACCGCACTCTACAAAAGATTTTACTCTTCCGGCGACATACTTTATTTTTTCCGGA
>VMTI01000267.1 GCA_013791675.1 bacterium
AATGAAATTTTCCCTGGCTGCGACACCGGCTCCGTTTAAAGCCAGAGCGTGGCGCGGATTTCTTTTAATCAGCTTTTGAAAAAACTCATCACCTCTGTCAAGCCATACGGCCGCGCCGGTTTTTTCATAAAAAACAATGCATATTTTTCCGGCGTTCATCAGATGATAATCCGACGGTAAGAAAAAATCCGCGCGCCGAAGCTTCGCATAGGCTTTCACGGGATCGGGATTTTTCCCTGCAGAAACAAAACTTATCTCGGAAATAAGAGTCGCTATAGGAAACAATATAAAAACAAAAGCGGCCGCTCGGCTGGCCAAAACGGGAAACCTGCTTGGCCGTAAAGTGCTGCATCCGCCGCCGCGTTCCGGCCCATATATCACAGCCGCCGAAAACCAGAAAACAAGGAGCTCTGTAATTGACGGAAAAGCGAATAAATTCGTGACAACATAGGCCGTGACGGAAGCTCCCGCGGCTTTTTTGAACAGCTCTTTTGAAGTGAAGGCTTTTTTAAGCAGCACAAATATAAGAAAAAGCCAGACCCCGAAACCAGCCAGTCCTGTTTCGGCAAGAAGCTGCATAGGATAACAATGGCTGTAGCCCGCGTGAGCGAGGCCTCCTATCTGCTTAATAAAGGAAACAGGCGCGTGAGAGCGGAAAAGAATTGAAAAACTTTCCGGGCCATGGCCGAAAAACGGTTTCTCGGCGAAAATCGCCATGCTCGCCGCGTATCCCTCAAACCTTGAAACAATATCCGCTTCCGACAAATTAAATATGGAAACGGCTCTCCTGAAAATGTCTCCCGCGAAATGCGTTGAGATTATAAATGCCCCAGCGAGAATCAGCGCCGTGGCCGCCAGAATATTCCGCGCGGCGCGAGCCCGTCCGGCCTTAGATGCGCCTCGTCCTTTACCACTTAGTACGAAAAACAAAATTCCGGCGGAAGCGCCGACCCACGAAGCGCGGGAGAGTGTCATTAAAAGAGCTATCGCGAAAAAGATAAAATGAATGCCGTACCCCGCCTTTGAAAGTGAGAAAAACAGTGCGTAGGGAATCAGCGCCGCAAGCACCCCGCCATAAAAATTGGGATTGCCGAATGTGGAGGAAATTCTTGTGCCTCCTCCTGCGAAAACGGCCGCGCATGTCAGAAGTGCTGAAAAAAGCAGAAAGCCCAGAAGTTTTTTAATAACACTTTCCGGGAATTTTCTTAAAATTCTGAAAAGCGCGACGCCCGCGAAAAGTGAAAAAAAACCGTTGAAATAATATCTGTAAAGACCTGTGAAACTGAGCATGGGATAGATTGAAAAAAGAGAAAGTAAAAAATAAATCACCGTCACAAAATAAACAGGCATTTCCTCTTTATCGGCGGAGAAATCATCAGTCATAAAAAAAAGCGGAATAAACATCCAGAAAAGAAAAGCTTTCGGCAAGGCAAAAGAATCATTCAAAAAAGGCATTGCCGCTAACGGTATCAGAAAAACCAGAATTTTAACAAAATTGAATATTATAACAGCCGTTCCTTTGCCGCGGTCGGAGAAATTCTCGCCACAATAATGTCCACGCGCCGGTTTCTGTCCTGCTGAGACGGTGAAAGATTGGACAATGTCACTATTTCTTTCTGCAGCCGGTCATAAAACAGCGCTTTTATGTAATCTTCTTTCGCCGCTAAAATTTCAAGTTCATATTCTTCAAATTTGAACGCACTGGCCGCCTCCCACCATTTGGCGGACCTGTCTTTAAATACCGCTTGCTCCTTCATTTTTTGGAAAATCGCGTTGTATTTTTTTTCGAGCGCTCCTTTGTAATTACCCGACGCGAAGCGTACAAGAACATCCCGCTTGGGGTTATTTTTGTATTTTTTGTCATAATATTTTCTCTTATCCAGCGCTTCACTGTCTATATTTCTCGCTACCATGCGGCTGATCTCATAAAAAAATCCCGAAGATGCGGTCTTGAGCAAATCCGCGCTTCTCTCTTCAAGCGTTTTATAAGTATCGCCGGCTTGCTTAACATATGGTTTCTGGTCGGCATAGCCGGCTGATGAAAGCCGGTATGGCGGAAAATATATATTTTCAATAAGCTGTTTCGCTATGTATGAAGCGCGGGCGGAGGAAAGATTCCACAACGACGAATATGCTCCGGGAGCTTCTGTTTTGTCCGTATGGGCTTCTATACGCACTTCGTTGGGATGGGGCCGCACAAAAGCGGCGAGGTTCGAAAGCTGCTTCAGCGCTTCCGGTTTTATTTCAGCGGAGCCTTTGTCATACATTTTGCTGCCGTGAAAAGACACAACGAGCCCCCTCTCATCCACCTTCATTGACACATCGTTGCCTATATTTTCTCTGTCAATATACTGCTGCATTTTTGTTCGAAGCTTAATCAGCTGCAGCTCGTTCATAGCCGAAGCCAGAGCGAACATCATGACAAAAAATATCAGAAGCTGCGTCATAAGATCGCCGTATGTGACCATCCACCCCGGCGCCGCCGGCCCTACCTGAAGCGTCTCCGACGTCCTTTTCTTAGCCATCTTATTTTTCTATTACTTTTCTTTCTCTTTTTTTCGGCGGCAGATAAGCCTTGAGTTTGGATTCTATTATAGACGGGATATCGCCGTTTTTCATTGATATTATGCCTTCTATAATTATTTCCTTAACCAGCACCTCGTCTTCGCTTTTTCTTTTGAGTTTTCCCGACACGGGCAGGAATATAAGATTGGCCGCCAGCGCGCCGTAAAGGGTGGTGATAAGCGCCACGGCCATACCTCCGGCAATCGCCGATTGGTCTTCCAACTTCGCGAGCATCATAATAAGGCCTATAATTGTCCCGAGCATTCCGAAAGCCGGCGCAAACGTTCCCATTGTTAAAAATATTTCCTGGCCTAATTTATGCCTCTCATACAGAAAAGTTATTTCCGTTTCAAGTTCCGTTCTTATCGTTTCAACATTAACATTCGCCATAACGAGCGAAAACCCGTGACGGAGAAAAGGATTAGGAAGTCCCTTTATATCCTGCTCAATCGCCAACACGCTTTGCGTTCTGGCTTTTTTTGTAAGCCTCACAATTGAATCTATAATACCTATGGCATCTTCGTCTTTCTGCGTAAACACTTTTTTGGCTATGGCGAACACGCTTACGAGTTCATGGAAAGAATAATTCACCATTGTCGCGGCGAATGTACCGCCGAGAGTAATGGCAAAAGACGCGGGATCTATAAAGCTGGTTATAAAACCCATAACACCCACTCTGCTTACAATGGCGACAACTATAAGCCCCATGCCCGCTAGAAAACCTATTATGGTTGCAAAATCCATATTTTGTTACCCGCCTTTTTTCAAAATTTTATATCCCCGCCGTCTTCAGAAGTCATATCGTGTTTTTTAATAATGCCCTCCGGCTCCTCTTTGTTCTGAAGCTGTGATATTTTTTCATCCTGTTTTTTTATGATGTTTTCAAGCCTCTCGTAATAATTTTTGGCTCTTTCCATTTCGGATTTAAGCCTGGCCGCCTCCGCCGCTCTGGATTTGATTTCCTCTTCAAGTTCCTGCGACGGGGAGGCGCTTTTTCCCGCGGAGCGGGACGATGCCGCCGCGGAGCGGGACGAAACCTCTTTAAGCTGAATCCTGTATTCC
>VMTI01000103.1 GCA_013791675.1 bacterium
CAAAAAGCTCTTGAGGAAGCGATGAAGCAGGTGTTATCTACCATAGGAATTGTCGTGGGCACCAAAATGCGGCTGGATAAGGAAATAAGCGGTAATGAAGAAATAACCAAAATGGTGGACAAATACAGGGAAACCGGCAAGGCTAAAATGAGGGGCCAGAAGGTACAGGAAATGTACACCGAAGAATACCGCGACGGCGACAGGCGTTTTTTTGACGTTTATCTGCTTTTAATGTATTCCGAAAAAGAAATAAAAACAGAAAGGCAGCGTATTGAGGAGCAGCAATCGCAAAACCGCAGAGAAGCCGACAGAAAAATGAAAGAGGCTGAAGTCATGCTGAAAGAAGGGAAAGTGTCCTCCGCCTTTGAGGAAGACGCGAGAATGTTTACGATGCTTGCGGATCAGCCGGGCGTTTCGCAGTATTCAGCGCTTCTTAACAGAATTAAAAAACTGCTCAATTCGCTTGAAACGGAAACGGTAAGCGTGAAAGGTAAAAAACCGTCGGTAAAACTTTTCGCGAAAATAGACGGGGAAAGAAAACCCGTAAGCGGAATAAGAATGCTGGCGGTGTTTGAGACGGGGGAAGGCTAGGTCGATTCGCCTAAGACGACAGGTGACGACGGTATCGCCGTTTTTCCCATTTCAAAAATTAAATTCTCCGGAGGCGTAGCGAAACTTAAAATAAAGCCCATGGAGGAACAGTTTACAGTACCGCTAAAAAACGCTTACATGGACGATTCGGATTTTGAGTTTCTCGTAGGTGTAATCAAGGGACTTGAGACTACGCTGGTTTTGAAAGCCGCGGATTTCGGCGACAGTAAATTCGCGCTTATTATCTGGGACGACAAAGTATCGCGGGAAACTTCTTTTGAAACCGCTTTAAGCAAAGAACTCACTTCCGCCGGTATAAGCGTCAGGTCATTCGCGGATATTCCTTCAGGGGTCAGTTTTGATTCTTTTGAAAAAGAGGAATTTTTCTCATTTCTCTCGTCAAAAGGAATAGATAATCTTATAGTGGGCTCGCTCAACGTGATAGACAACGGTGATGTTTATAATCTTAAAAGCGTGACGTGCGAGGCGCATATTAAGGTCATTGAAATTAAAAGCAGAAAAGTTTTGGCCGCTTTTGAAAAATCAAACACAGGGGTGCAGATCAATTTACAGAGAGCCAAGGCGAAAACAACATCCGCCCTGGTTGGTGAAATCTCGCCCATGATAATAGATATCGCGGGCGTGCAGTAGAGACAATTAAAACCTCAAACTTAGAAATTGGCAGGGTAAAGATAAAGCGTATTCCGGCTGTGCCGGGAGTGTATATTTTTAAAGGCGCCTCTGACAAAATACTTTATGTCGGAAAGGCAAAAAACCTGCGAAAAAGACTTGCCTCTTATTTTAAGGCCGGAATACAAAATAAAACTTTTCACCTTATGGCCGCTGCGCGCCGCATTGAATTCATAAAAACCGCGGCTCCGAAAGCGGCTCTTGTGCTGGAAGAAAAATTGATAAAACTTCTTAGGCCCAAATACAATGTGCTTCTTGCCGACGACAAAAACTATCCCTATATCTGTCTGACGGATGAGAAATACCCGCGGTTTTTATACAGCAGGGGACGAAACGCTGCAAATTGTTTCGGGCCATATCCCGATGCCGCGGCGCTTAAATTATCAATGCGGCGCCTTTTGAGAATATTCTTTTTGCCGGTTTGCACCGCCCAGCAGTATTCCCGTACTGCCCGTATCGGCGATGCCGAAAGATGTATATACAGGCACATTGAAAACTGCGAGGCTCCGTGCTGCGGAAAAATCCCTCTGAAAGATTATATGAAAAGAGTGGAAGGGCTGGTGCGCTTTTTAAAAGGGAAGAAAATGTCTCCGGTAAAAGAGCTTGAAAAAAAGATGAAAGAATCTTCCGCGGCATCGGATTTTGAGGAGGCGCTGCGCATAAGAAAGATAATAGACGCTTTCAGGGAAGTGCAGGAGAAAGTGAATGTTGTTTCTGCCGACGCGTCCAAATATTTGTTTCGTCCCGGCGAGGCTCTGAAAGAGCTGAAAGTCGCGCTGGGCTTAAAACGCGTTCCCGAAACAATAGACGGCATAGACATATCCCACATACAGGGTGCGAACTCCGTCGCTTCGGCGGTGCGATTTTTTAAGGGTTTGCCGGATAAGGCCTCGTACAGAAAATACGCCATGCGCGCGAAAGGCATAGACGATTGCGCTATGATAAAAGAGGCGGTTATGCGCCGTTTCCGCAAAGAGAGTGCCTGTCTTATTCTCATAGACGGCGGGGCGGGGCAGGTTAATTCCGCGAAGGATGGCCTTAACAAAATAGGCAAAAAAATTGATGTCATAGGCCTGGCCAAGCGCGAGGAGATAATATACAGGGAATCGGGGGCGACTATTAAGCTTCCGGCTGATTCAAAGGCTTTGCGGCTTTTAATGTATGTGAGAGATGAGGCGCACCGGTTTGCCCTCGCCTATCACAGGCAGCGCCGCAAAAAGATTCTTGATTTAAAATAAATTCAAATTAGCAAAAGCGGGTGGAATGTTTTATAATTGGATTATATGAAAGCGCCTGAAGAAATTATTAAGCTGATTGAGCGTTTCAAAGACAATCTCGACGCCTACAAATCCGGCAAATACAATGAAACGCAGGCAAGGCTTGAATTCATAAACCCGTTTTTCAAGGCGCTCGGCAGGGATATTCGAAATGAGCAGGGCTGGGCGGAGGCGTACAAAGACGTCGTTCACGAAGACGCGATAAAAATCGGCGAGGCGACAAAGGCCCCCGATTACTGTTTCCGCATAGGCGGCACGAGAAAATTCTTTCTTGAGGCGAAAAAGCCCTCGGTTGACATAAGGAACGATATACACCCCGCGTTTCAGTTGAGAAGATACGCGTGGTCGGCGAAGCTCCCTCTTTCAATTCTCACGGACTTTGAAGAGTTCGCTGTTTATGACTGCCGCTTTAAACCCGTAAAAACGGATAAAGCTTCAGCGGCGAGAATTCTTTATTTCAATTACA
>VMTI01000121.1 GCA_013791675.1 bacterium
AAAATCAGCGCCCAATACGGAGAGCTGGTTCGAAAAAACCAGAAAGAAAGCATTAAACAGCAAGGAACCTATTCAGTATCTTCTGGATCAATTATATTATTCCGAACGGGAAAATGAAAAATCAAAGGAAAACCTTCAGCTGTATAAAACCAGGGAGGGAGAATTACCCGTTATTTTAAAAGAAGATACCGCCAGAAAATTTGTAACGCTGGTCCGCACTTTAATTCTGGAGCGCAACCATGACAAATTATTTGATAACATCGTTAACGGACTTCATAAGGTTTTCAAATATGACAGAGTGGGGCTAATGCTCTACAATGAAAATACCAAAAAAATTGAAGGAATAAAATCAATAGGGCTTCCGGGCCCTTATTATAAAAATCTGCACATTGATCCGTCGGAAATTTCGGGAAAAAAAATGAGAAATTATGTCGCGCGCTGCTTCAGTAAACAAAAAACTATTTTTATTAAAAAAAGAACGGACGAGCCCCTGTATAACATACGGCTGAATGAAAGCAAAAAAATATATTCTCCCCAATATGCGCTTGTTCCCATCAGCAGCAAAAAGAAAATATACGGGGTATTCACAATTGCCACATTAGCCGACAGTGCGGTTTTTCTGACGGCAAATGACATAGTGTTTATGGAGTTCTTTTCCAACCAGATAGGAATAGCTCTGGAAAATTCGGAATTAAATTCCAAAATTGAAAAATTTTACCGGAGCCTTATAGCAACTTTTTCAAACATGGTGGAATTCAGAGATGAAAGCACCGGCGGCCATTGCGCCAGATTGATATCATACGTCCGGCTGATGGCTGACAAACTTAATTTCAATGAAACGGCAATTATGGAAATAGAATTGGCAGCCACAATGCACGACATAGGTAAAATATGCACACCTGACGCCATTCTGAACAAACCGGGAAAATTAACCCCTGAGGAATATAACAGGATTAAAAAACACGCGCAAAGAGGAAGTGAAATTGTGAGTCCTTTAAGCGATTACAAAAAAGTGCTGGAAGCAATCCGGTATCATCACGAAAAGTGGGACGGAACAGGTTACCCGGATGGTTTAAAAGGCAACCAAATTCCGTTGCATGCCCGCATCATCAGCCTGGCGGACGCTTTTGATGTGATGATAAATAACAGGCCTTATAAAAAAGCGAAATCTATCAAGAAAGCCAGATACGAAGTAAAAAAATGCGCGGGAAGCCAGTTCGACCCGGATTTATCCGGCCTGTTTCTTACAATTTCCGATAATGAAATAATAGCCATCCAGAAAAATTATGAACGCGGCAAATTATGAATAATCTTACCGGCAACCGTCAGGATAAAAAATTCTGTGTGAAAAAATCGCGCAAAATAAAAATGTGCACCGGCAACACCCTGCTGAGCGCCGGCGAAAGCCTTAACTTTCTTTTTTCGCGCCGTTAATTTTTCTTTAATTTTCTATTTTCTTTCCACAGCATTACATTTTGTATTGTCAAAATTATATTTTCACTGCGGGGCTTTAGAAGACAAAAAACAGATTCTCCGGTGTTTGGTTTGACCCCATTATTAAAAAACAGAATAGTGACGATAAACTTTCAAAACCCATTCCTTAAATCATCAAAAAAATGGTTCCTGAAATTAAGGCGACCCGCCTATCGCCTGCCCATTTGATTCGTTCCGACGAAGACAGGGTTAATTGTTTTTTCCGGGAAAGGGGCTCTCTTAAAAGAAAAAAAACTGCCGAAGGCCGAAGGTGTGCCGCGGCGAGCGGTCGCGATTTTTTTGATAATGCATTCAACAAAAAAGAGAAACAATTGAATTGGCGGAGGCGGGAGGATTCGAACCCCCGAGGCTCATCACCTAACGGTTTTCAAGACCGCCGCCATCAACCACTCGGCCACGCCTCCATGAAAAACTTTTACCGTCTATAAATAGCATATTATAGAACTTTTGTTAACTGCGCTCTATTTTACCATCTTTTGGCATGGCTTTGAGCGTGCGGCTGCATTTAGTCGCTTTTTGTGTTTGACGGTTTGGCGGGCAGTTTGGTAGAATAACACCTATGATCAAAAAATGGGAAATAATGTCCAGCCCGGCGCCGCAGTTTCCGGACAGAAAGCTTTTGCTTCTATCATCGAAAAGCAGGGCCGACGCGGAAAAATTGAAGGAAAGTTTTGCGGGATACGTGGGCGTTGTGTTTAAAAGCGAAGCTGCTGATTTTCAATGGGCGGCTTATATTTACGGCGCCTCGGCTAATATAGAAAAACTCATAAATCAGGAACTGAAAGAATTGTCCCTCGAACATCCCGCAGAAGTGAAGACAGAGAAAAAAACTGTGGTCAAAGAGCAGTCTTCGGCGGACATAATAAAAGATGAATTCCCGAAAAAAAAGGCAAAGCCCAAAGAAGAAACAATTTCCGAGCCCGCCGCAATTTCGGCCGGACCGGCAATAGAACAGTTTGAAAGGCAAGGAACTTTCGCTGTCAAAAGTCCCGCCGCACCTGCGGTTTCGGAACTTCTGGAGACTTTTGACAAGCCTTCTTTACAAAAGAAAGCGGAGCCTGTTGCCCCTGTTTTAGAAACTTTTGAAAAACCGGATGAAGCGCCGGCCGCCGCCGCGCCCGTGATAGAAAAATTTGAGCAGTTCACACCCGACCAGAGCGCGGAAAAACCTCTCAGCG
>VMTI01000224.1 GCA_013791675.1 bacterium
ATAAACAGATATACTGCGATAATTATTGCGACGCATACAGGAGAAAGTAAAGGAAAAATAGGTTTTTGAACACGGCACCTATTATATTATTGGGATGTTAAGTTTGACTAAAAACAGATAAAGAAATAGGATATAAACATGAAACTTGTATCAATAGCACAGGCAGCAAGCTGGGCGTCAACTTATCTTCATCGTAATGTTGACGTATCAAACATATCATATCTATTGCAATACGGAAAAGTTAAGAAATATAGAGATAATGGAAGCACCCAGATAAATATTGAAGACTTAAAATATTATTACGAGAGTTATGTGGGAAAAAGAGAATTAAGCTGGAAAAAACAGCTTGGAAATGATCTTAACTGGGCATTGTCGTTTGATAACATGAGGGAGACGGATACAACAAAACATGTGCATAGATTACACCCATATAAAGGTAAATTCATACCGCAACTCGTTGAGTATTTTTTAGATTCGCATACTGATGGGTTTAAAAAAGAGGTTTATTTCAATGAAGGAGATGTTATCCTCGACCCGTTTTGCGGAAGTGGTACCACATTAGTGCAAAGCAATGAACTTGGGATGCATGCTGTAGGCATAGACATATCTTCTTTCAATGCTTTGATAAGCGATGCTAAAATTCGCGAATACGATTTTACAAAAGTAAACAAAGAAATTAAAAGGATTACGGAAGCATTAAAAAAGTTCTTACTTAATTCCAGAATTGTTGAATTTGAAAATAAACTTTTATGTGAGCTATCTAAATTTAATAATAGCTATTTCCCTTCGCCGGAATATAAATACAAAGTTAAACGAGGACAGATTAATGAAGGAGTTTATGCAAAAGAAAAAGAACAGAAATTTCTGCCATTTTATCGACAGTTGATACAGAAATACAATATTAAACTGAAGCAGGAAAAAAATAATACTTTTCTAGATAAATGGTATTTAGCGCATGTACGGAAAGAAATAGATTTTGTACATGATTTAATCACTCCCATTAAAAATGCTAATACAAAAAAAATATTGATGATTATGTTAAGCCGTACAATCAGGTCGTGCAGGGCAACCACTCATTCGGATTTAGCCACGCTTAAAGAACCGGTAGTATCGACTTATTACTGCCATAAGCATGGAAAGATATGTAAGCCAATATTTTCAATTTTAGGATGGTGGGTGAGGTATAGTCAAGATACCGTCGATCGTCTTAGGCAATTTAGTAAATTGAGAACCGATACTTATCAGATATGCTTAACCGGAAATGCCAAAACTATAGACATATTTTCTAATGTGAAGCAAAAGAAGCCATCATTATATAGGTTGATTCAGAAACAAAGAATAAATGGTATTTTTTCAAGTCCCCCATATGTAGGGCTGATTAATTATCATGAGCAGCACGCGTATGCATATGATTTATTTGGTTTAAGGAGAAAGGATGAATCGGAAATTGGCTCGCTTTTTAAGGGAAAAGGAAAAGAGGCAAGGGATTCTTATGTTGAAGGGATAGCGGAAGTGTTAAACAACTGTAAAAAATATCTTGTAAAAGATTATAGTGTTTTTTTAGTAGCAAATGATAAATTTAATATGTATCCCACGATAGCAATGAAATCGGGGATGAAAATTGTTAATGAATTTAAGAGACCTGTTTTAAATCGAACTGAGAGAGACAAAATGCCTTATTCAGAAACTATTTTTCATTTGAAAGAAAAATAAAATGAAAATATTATCAAGAAAAATAGAAATCTTTGTAGATCATTTAAATGATTTTTCTACACAAACCCCAGAAATAGAAGGAATTGAAAAATTTATAAAATAATGGCACTATCAAAAAATCAAATTATCAAAATAAAAGAGCTTCTTTCTAAAAAGATTAAAGCAAAAATTATGTCCTATGGACGAGAGACAACTTCAATGCCATTTTTAGCACGACTTATTCAAGATAATGAAAAAATAGCTGCGTATTCTTTTATCCACTCAATGGCTACAACTCTTGGTATGTCAATTTATGAGGATGTTTCTGTAATAATAGCTTCTGAAATATCGGAAGAGTGTTTTAGAAATTACGGACTTGGCGGAGTAATTTCTAAAGACCAAAAAGCTGTTATTAGTAATATTGTGGCGAAACTTCGAAACGGAGAATTAGAGGCGGATATAGAGAAAGAAAAACGAGAAGTATTGGGCGCTTCGGCTGTAAATGGAGAATTTCAAAAATCCGGCAATATCGCTGATTTTTATATGAAAAAAAATGGAAAAGAATATTATTTTGAGATTAAAACTGTAAAGCCCAATATTGATGTCTTCGAAAAAAGTAAAACCAAATTATTGGAGTGGGTGGCACGAAGAAGATTAGATGTAAATGTTTTTTTAGCTTTCCCGTATAACCCTTACCATCCTCGGCCATATCATCGGTTTACAGAAGTTGGGATGATGGATGCGCCGAATGATTTTTTAGTTGGTGATGAATATTGGGACTTTATAGGGGGGAAAAACACTTTTTCTGAGTTATTAAAAACATTTGATGAGATAGGAAAAGATTTTAAAGATCAATTGAATAGAAAATTCAAACAAATAGCTAAAGAAAAACTGGATTCATATTAAGAAATGGGAGGGGGAGATGTTTGAAAATTGGAAGTTTTGGAGTTTAATTATATTTTTTGTCCTTGGTTGCTCCAATCCTGAATTTCGCAGATTATCTGATGCGGATGCGGATGTTAAGATGAAAGAAAAATCTCTGCGGATTGCGACATCTCTTCTTGAGTTACAAAGAAAAGGACAATTTGAAGCATTGGGCGATGAAGCAACAGCATCTATGCGGGCGCTGTTAACGCCTGAAAAACAGAAGGAAGTTTATGAGAACCTCAAAGGAATGTATGGTGATTTTGACTCTCTTGAATATGCTGAGTCCTGGGTTCCAACAGATGGGACTCTTTTAAAAATATATCGGTTTAAAGGTCATTTCTCAAAAAGTAAAACAATGCCTGAAATTCGTGTTGTGATGGACGGAGAAGGAAAACTTACAGGGCTTTGGATAAAACCATGGAAAGCGAAAATTCAATAAAATATTTTCCCGGACTTCCGGTAGCAGAATACCTTGAAGAGGCATCAAGCGGCAGGCCTGTTCCCGGTGGGGGAAGTGTTGCCTCTGTTGCCGCGGCTATGGGCGCCTCGCTGATGGAGATGACTGCCAATTTTACGGTTGGTAAGGAAAAATATACTTCTGTCGAGGAAAAAGTAAAAAGCATTTTGTCCGAGACGAATCTTTTCAGACAGGAACTTGTGAAACTGGCGCAGGATGACACCGAGGCGTACGGCAGTCTTTCCTCCGCGTTTAAAATGCCTAAGCAGACAGATGATGAAAAAAAACTGCGCGTCGCGGCCATTCAGTCTGCGCTTAAAGGCGCATGCGCCGTACCTCTGCGGATTGCCCAAATTTGCGTAGAGCTGCTGGCATTATGCCCGGGACTCGCCCGCGCGGGAAATCCGAACCTGATAACTGATGTGGGGGTCGCGGTGAATCTTATTCCCGCGGCTTTTGAGAGCGCGCTTCTCAACGTTGAGATAAATCTGAAAAGCATAAAGGACGCGGATTTTATAAAGGATGCAAGAAATAAAATCAGCGTATGGAAAAAAGAAATTGAAGAAAACCGCATAGTTGCGATTGGCCTTGTGAACGAAAAACTCCGGGAGGAAAAATGAAGAGTGATCTTGAAATTGCGCAAAGCTGCAAAATTGAACCGATTGAGAAAATCGCGGAAAAAGCGGGTATTGCCAGGAAGTATCTTGAGCTGCACGGAGACTACAAGGCAAAGATAAAACTGGAAATACTTGACGAACTCAAGGATAAACCGGCAGGTAAGTATATAGACGTTACCGCAATCACACCGACTCCCCTGGGCGAAGGAAAGACGGTAAGCACAATAGGTCTTTCTCTGGGACTTGATAAAATAGGTAAAAATGTCTGCACATGCATCCGCCAGCCCTCGCTGGGCCCTGTTTTCGGCATAAAGGGCGGAGCCGCCGGCGGCGGATATTCGCAGGTTCTGCCGATGGAAGATTTTAATCTCCACCTGACCGGCGACGTTCATGCCGTCAGTATCGCTCATAATCTCTGCTCGGCTTTCTTAGATAATTCAATTCTCAAGGGCAACCCCATGAATATAGACCCCCAGACTATTCTTTGGCGCAGGGTCGTCGATATATCGGACAGGTATCTCAGGAATATCGTTATAGGGCTCGGAGGAAAGCTCGACGGAATACCCCGTGAGACCGGGTTTGATATAACCGTTGCTTCCGAGGTAATGGCGATTCTCGCGCTCACAACATCTCTCAAGGATCTTCGGGAGCGTCTGGGAAGAATAGTGCTTGCGGAAAACCGCAAAGGAGAGCCGGTGACGGCTGACGACATAAAAGTCGCGGGGGCAATGACGGTACTTATGAAAGACGCTCTCAAACCAACGCTTCTCCAGACGACCGAAAACACGCCCGCTTTTGTGCACGCCGGCCCTTTCGCGAACATAGCGCACGGCAATTCTTCCATTCTCGCTGACATGATGGCAACAAAGCTTTTTGATTATGTAGTAACTGAAAGCGGCTTCGGTGCGGATTGCGGGATGGAAAAGTTTATGAATATAAAGACCCGCTATTCCGGAATCAAACCCGATTGTGTCGTGATGGTCGCAACGATAAGGGCGCTTAAAATGCACTCGGGTAAGTTTGAAGTGAAACCCGGCAAACCCATGCCCGACGGTCTGATAAAAGAAGATATGAAGTCTCTTGACGAGGGACTGTGCAATTTGAAGAAACAGATTGAGAACGCGAACCTTTTTGGTGTGCCGTGTGTTGTTGCGGTGAACGTGTTTTCTAATGACACCAAAAAAGAGATCGCTCTCGTTGAAAAGAGAGCAAAGGAATTCGGGGCTTTTGATGTTGCCGTGAGTGATGTATGGGAAAAGGGCGGTGAAGGCGGGCGTGAGCTGGCTGAAAAAGTGGTTGCCGCGTGCGAAGAAAAAAGTAATTTCAAATTTTTATATCCGCTGGAAGCTACGGTGGAAGAAAAAATATCCGCGATAGCGACAAAGATATACGGCGCCAAGGACGTCAGCTATTCCCCGTCCGTTAAGGAAAAGATAAAGAAATTCACTTCGTGGGGCTACGGTAATCTGCCTGTATGCATGGCAAAGACACATCTTTCTCTGTCTCACGATCCTGCTTTAAAAGGTGAACCTAAAGGTTTTACATTACCTGTGAAGGACATAAAACTCTCAGCGGGAGCGGGCTTTCTTTATGCGTTGTGCGGGGACATGAGAACGATGCCCGGCCTTCCGACGCATCCTGCCGGAGAGAAGGTGGATATTGACAAAGACGGAAAGATAGTTGGCTTGTTTTGATTATTTTGCTATCATATCGCAATGGCTACAATTAATGTAATCTGGTACGCGGGCGCAAGTTGCAGCGGCTGTTCCGTATCGGTTCTCAATTCGGTGAGCCCCGACATCAAGGAAATACTGCTTGCCGAACTCGTCCCGGGA
>VMTI01000195.1 GCA_013791675.1 bacterium
AAGCGCGGCCAGGCCTACCCAGACACTGATCCATATTCCCAAACCGCCCCACAGAGGGACAAGGCGGGTGTGGATTTTCCTGCTTGAAGGCTTGTCGTAAATACGTTTTTTTTCGGCAAAATTTATAAACGCCGGCTCAAAAATAAGGAGGAGCAGCAGGGGAATGAAAAATGCCGCCAAATAAATCATGTCCCGTCCCCATTTATTATTTTAACAACTAACGCGTTTATTATATCAAAAGTTTTTTGGTAAAATTCTTTATCCAAACCTATGGGGTCGGTTATTTCCCCTGATTCTCCCGCGTATTCGGTCAGCAGAAAAACCTTATCCGCCGCGAAAGGGAATCTTTCTTTTATATGTTCCGCGTGGCGGTTTTCCATACATAAAACGACGCTGAATTCATCCAGAATTTGTTTTGTCACCTGCGTTGAAACATGATTTTTATACGGGATGCCGTTTTCATCCAGAATTTCCGCGAGCCCCCCGAATATGCGATAAGAAGGATTCGCCGAAATCCCCGCTGAAAACGCTTTTAACTCCGGAGCTTTTTTTTTAAAAATACCTTCCGCCATAACCGAACGGCATGTGTTTCCCGTGCACACAAACAAAATTGACACTACTCCCGCTCTCGTATAATTTCTATCTCTCCGCCGGTGAGATCTAAAATGGACGACGGAATTCCGCTAAGAGGCTTATTTTCTTTTACAACTATATCCGCGCCTTTAAGCAGTTCAGGGTCAATGGCGCTAAACGTCCCCGCCGGTTTCTTCCCAGACATGTTGGCGGATGTGACGGCCATGGGCCCCACAGCGCTCAGAAGTTTAAGAGCGAATTTGTGATTCGGTACCCGCAAAGCCATTGTTCCGGCTCTTGAGGCAAGCACAAAGGTGACGGGGCCCGGCCAGTATTCTTTCATCAGCATACGCACACGCTGGCTCACTCTGCCGACAAGATGAGAAGATTCCCGCCATGACGATATAAGCAGCCCTATTTCTTTTTTTGCCGGCCGTTTTTTCAGGCGATAAATTTTCTCAATACTGCCTTTGAATTTTATAGACGCGCCGATGCCATAAACCGTATCTGTCGGGAAAATTACTATTCCCCCGGATTTTACAATATCAACTATTCTGTCAAACTGTCCTCCGGACATAGCATTGTCCGCGCTTATTACATCGCACTTACTAGATGAAGCTCCGGGGAGATCAGACTTTTTCACCTTTCCGTCCACGCACTTAATGTTTTTTGTTTTTTGAACTATTTTTTTCATGACAGGTACCCCGCATTTATCCTTATATAATCTTCGCTGAAATCTGTCGTCGAAAAAACGCATTCGGAACGACCAACCGAAAGATCAACCTTAAAAGAAACTTCTTTTTTACGGAGAAGTTCGCGCAGAGCCTTTTCGTCAAAACGCACAGGCGCTCCTCTGTAAACAAGCACTCCGCATATATAAACAGACACCTTTTTCTGATTCATTGAAACGCCTGACGCTCCTGTACGGGAAAGTATTCTGCCCCAGTTGGGGCTTTCTCCGTTAAAAGCTGTTTTTATGAGCGGCGATGCGGCAAGAAAATCCGCAAGATGATGCGCTTCGGAAGCGCTGTTGGCGGAGGCTACAGTAATCTCTATGACTTTTGTTCTGCCTTCGCCGTCGTCTATTATCATAGCCGCTATATCGTTACAGACATTTGTAAGGTCCTTTTTGAATTTTGTCTCGGAAACCGTTTTTTTCATGGATGACAAAAGAAAAACAGAATCATTTGTGGACATTTCACCGTCCACCGACATTCTGTTAAAAACCCCGGCGGCTTCTCTGAAAATTTTTTTCATACGCGGATAGGAAGACACCCGCGCGTCGGTGAGAATGAAACAGAGAAAAGTGGCCATATCGGGATTTATCATCCCGGAGCCCTTCGCGCACGCCCAGAAATTTCCGTGAGAAGATATTTTTCTGTAGGTGTCAGTGGTCATAACACTGTCGGCAAAATCTTCCGGCTCCACAGGTTTTTCCGCAAAGGTTTTTTCTACGGACACTATTCCTTTTTTTATTTTCGCCATCGGAAGAAAAGCGCCTATAACCCCGGTGGAGGCCACAAGAACTTCATCGGCCTTCACGCCGAAACGTCCGGCGGCAAAAGCGCAAGTTTCAGTCGCGTCGCGAAAGCCCCTTGCGCCCGTCGCGGCATTCGCGAATTTTGAATTAGCCACAAGCACACGGCCGTCGGGAAGATGCTTCCGGCTTATTAAAACCGGCGCTGCCGCGAAACGGTTTTTCGTAAAAACCGCCGCCGCCTTGAAACCTCCGGGGCAGAAAATCACTCCGATATCCTTCCCCGATTTTTTCATGCCGGATGCCGCCCCGCCTATAAGAAAACCTTCAGGGAAATATGTTTTTTTATTTTTTTTCATCTTCAGAGCCCTGCCGCCTCGTCAATTCCAAAGGCTATATTCATATTCTGAACCGCTTGTCCCGAAGCGCCCTTCACCAGATTATCGATCGCCGAAGTGACCACAAGCATCCCCGCCCGGGAATCAACGGCAATGCCTATGCGAATGTTATTTGTGCCAGTCACCTCACGCGTTTCGGGCTGCACTCCGGAAGAAAGAACTTTAACGAATTTTTCTCCTTTATAAAATTTTCTGTATACGCCAATAACTGTTTCAGCGCTGAGAATCGTTTTCATCCTCATATAAGCTGTGACGAGCATTCCTCTATCCTGAGGAATAAGATGCGGCACAAAAGTCAGCACCGGTGTTTTCCCCGAAAGCAGCAGAATTTCCTCTTCTATTTCGCTCTGGTGCCGATGGCAGGCGACTTTATACGCGCGGGTGGATGCGTTGGCGTTGTAATAAAGATATTCCTTCGCGAGTTTTTTTCCCGCTCCCGAAATTCCGCTTTTGGCGTCAATTATTATACCTTTCTCATCGGCGATGCCTTCTTTTAAAGCCGGCAAAACAGCCGTCAAGGACGCCGTGGGATAGCAGCCGGGATTCGCTATTAGGCGGGCTCCCTTTATTTTTTCTCTGTTAAACTCGCACAAACCGTAAACAGCTTTGGAAAGCAGTCCGGGCGAAGGATGAACGGCATCGTAGGTTTTTCTGTAAACACCCGCGTTTTTAAGCCTGAAATCCGCGCTTAAATCTATGACAGTTTTTCCTTTTTCATAAAATTTTACAGCGGTCGGCGCCGCCTCGGTGTGCGGCAGGCAGAGAAAAACCGCGTCGGTGTCGTTTATGACCGATAGGCTTACTTTCTCAGTGAGAAGATCGCAGCGCACAGATGGATGTATATCGGATATTCCAACGCCCGAGGTGCGCGAAAGAAGATGTTTCACGGAAACTTGCGGATGCCGTAAAAGTATTTTGAGGAGCTCTTCCCCCGTGAAACCCGTGACGCCGGCTATTGAAACCCTTATCATAGCAGTAACATGACAGCGCGCAGAAAAAGCGCAGAAGCCGTTAGGATGACCCCTATAAGTAAAGGAGCGGCGAATGCCGAGAATGCGCCGGCAGAGGAAAGCCTGTAATTAAACATGAGCGCCTTAATTTTCAGAACAAAACTCCAGACGTAAATCATAACGGCCATAATTGGAAAAGCCGCGCCGAAAGAACTGAAAAGAGAACCGGCAAGTATTTTGGCGGGCGGCAGAAAAAGAAAAGGAAGTTCCGCAAAAGGCAGAAGGCGGAAAAAATCCGTGACCGAACCGCGCCCTCCCGCTGAATGCGCGAAAAAATGAAGAATCGCCGCCGTTGCGATCCACTCTAAAAACAAAACCGGAGCGACCAAAACAAAATCAGCCCCTGAAAAGCCGAAAGACACGCTCTGGGCAAACCGGCAAAAAATAAAAAAAATGGCCGAAGCTGAAAGTGAATAACGGCAGTCCTCTACCTCCCATGAAATTCCGGGAGAAAACATCAGTGAATAAAAACTCCCCGCCGTCATAAAATTAATTTTTTCAAGAATGTATCCAGCGGAAACATTGAGCTCTGCGGCACTTCCGGCACAATTCCGAAAAACCTTTCCAGCGTCGTCCCTGATTCAATTATTCTTGCGGGGCCTTTTATTTTAGCAAGCTCTTTGGCTTCCTCAATGGCGGCATTAATGTTCCCTGTGCGGTCGGCAAGGCCGTTTTTTATGGCCTGATCTCCCGTGAAAACCTGCCCCTGCGCCATGCCCCTAAGTTTCTCCATGGGGATATTTCTCCCTTTTGACACAGCCTCCAGAAACTGGCCGTACGCGCCATCTATCACGCCCTGCAGCAGAATTCTCTCATCTTCCGTCATTTCCCTGTAATAAGCCCCCATATCCTTATATTTTCCGCTTTTAACAATGTCGGGCTTTATGCCTATTTTTTTCAGCAGCTCTTCCCAGTTGGAAGACCCCATAATGACGCCTATGGAACCAGTAATTGTTCCGGGGTTGAGATATATAACATCACATGCGGAAGCGATATAATAACCGCCGGAAGCCGCGACATCTCCCAGGGACGCGACAACGGGAATCCCATCTGCCCTGTATTTTGCTATCTCCTCCACAATTTCCTGACAGGCGCCTATCGTGCCGCCGGGAGAATTTATCCTTATAACGAGGGCTTTCACTTTTTCTTTCCTGAGAGATGACAACTGCTCAACCCATCTGTCGCTTCCGCGTAGGCCGAAAACATTCCCGCTGCCGGGAGAAACTACGGATATCATCCCGTATATCTTCACCAGCCCTATTTTATCCTTAAGAGCGAAACTTGAACCGTCGTTACGGCTCCGTCGGGCGCTAAAAATTGCCGCGCCGGCGCTGAAAAGCAGTAAAAAAAGAAAAATATAACTTATAACTCTTTCGCCGGTGTTAATGGGATGTATTTCAGTTGCCATAATATATGCGCTATTTTACGAAACTATTTTACTTTTTGCAAGTTATTTGTTAATAATCCTCTTAATGGGGACGGTCCCTGATTGTTGCAATAGTAACCGCCCTTATATTGATTGGCCGGAGTGGTGAAACTGGCAGACACGCATGGCTTAGAAC
>VMTI01000111.1 GCA_013791675.1 bacterium
GGATATAACAAAGCGTCAACGGATGCACCCGAACATTTGTGGTTCAGGATAAAGACCCCGACGAGTGTTACTGACACGCAGGTGCACACGGTTTTCGTCACCATAGTGGCGCTGGGGATGTAATTAAGGAGGAAAGTAAAGATTAAGCAATCAAGCAATTGAGCAATTATGAGGAAAGAATACTCCGTCTCGCCAGGAGGCGAGCCATCCCTTTGGAAAAGGGGAAAAAGAGTAAAGAGGTGAAGATTGTTTATTTGCGAGTATTATTGTGAAAGATAAAAAATTTAAATTATTTTTGAGGCTCTGCCTCGCGCGAATACTGAATGTAATCAGGGTATTGCCGATTATCAGCACATTGGTATTTTGCGCCTTTATAAATGCCGCTCCTCAGGGGGAGAGGTATTTAGCGATTACTCTGACAGTTGACCCATATCCGCCGAGAGCAGTCACCGCGATTTCCGCCAAAACCGGCAATAATCTGAGTGAAGTTTTGTTAAATTGGATTACGCCCGGCGATGATGGAATGATAGGACGATTAAAAGCCGGCGCGTATATGATTAAATACGATGAAAAGTCGCCGGCGGAGCTGGGCGGAGATGAGACTTTCTGGTGGGAAAATGCGGCAAATATTTATACTGATTTATCCTGGATTCCGAATCCCCCCATGATAACGGATACAAAGACAATTGGCGGACTTACTCCGAAAGTCACATATTATTTTGCGCTCAAAGCGAAAGATAAAGTCGGCAACTGGTCGAGCGTCTCAAATGTTGCGGAGGCTCGAGCGAGATGGGACCTCTGGAGGCCGAATGCCGTAGCGGACCTCGGCGCGCGTTTAAGCGGAGACGGCACGGACGTTGTTCTTGAATGGACGGCGCCTCTTGATTACGGGAATTATGATCCTAATTACGACCTCTGGAATGAAAAAGTGAAATGGCCGCAAAAAGCGCATCATTATCAGATAAAAATGGCGACAGTTTCTGTCGGTGAATTTTCCGGCGATGTGACCGCATGGTGGGCCGCGGCGTCTGAAATTTCTCCGATAGAGCCTGTACCCGCAGAGCCGGGAACAAAACAGTCAATTGAACTGAAAGACCTCGCGGTGGGCGTTACATATTATTTTGCGATGAAGAGTTTTGACGAGCAGGGATTAGAGAGCGAATGTTCGGCTGAGGCGGTTATTATGCCGCATGACTTTGCCGCTCCGAGAGAGGCGGCTGGCATAAAGGGAACGCTCACCGCCGACGGAAAAACAATGACAATAATATGGTCGTCGGTTACGCGAAATGCCGGCGGGACGAAGATTGAGGACCTCGCAGGTTATTGTATTTATAAAGCTCCGTCGCTTGACGGACTTTATGTCCTGAAAGATTTTATTCCTGCCGGGCAGGCGCTGACATGGACGGATCCGGACAATGTCAAAGGGGAAGTATTTTATTATATGGTGCGGGCGAAAGATACCTCGCATAACACAAGCGCGATGTCAATGATTGTTGATTGCTCGGTGAATACAAATGTGATAGCGGTGGATGAGGCGGATATGAATACATATATGTCTGTGCCTAAGAAAGCGGGTTCTGTTCTTTACGAGGCGACGAATTCGTACGACGATGACATCAGAATAAAGGTGATAAGAAGCACCGGCGATGAAAACGGCAGGGTCATGAAATCGTACACCTTTGCGGCTGAGAAGGGAAGGACTCATGATTCGGTTACGGATATTTCGTTTGAAAAAGCCGACGCGGAAATCGTTCTTTCCTATAAAGTTGAAAATGGTTATGTGAAGACCGCTTTTCAAATACCCGAACACGAAGCGTCGAAGCGGCTTGCGATATTCGGATTTAACGGGAACGAGTGGATAAAACTCGGCGGCGACGTTGACGAATATGCCCACACGGTGAGAATCAAGACAAAACGGCTCGGAAAATTTATTTTGAAGAATTCGCTCCGGGCTGTCTCGTTTACAATTATGGCCGTGCATCCGGATAAGATATTTACGCCCAACGGCGACGGCTGGAATGACTATTTTGAAATTACTTATGAGAACCCGGCGGACGGAGTGGTGAGCGGAAAGATTTACGACCTCAAAGGCAGATTTGTGAAAGGTATGGAGAAGGGCGGCTCATCCGGCGAAACCGCAGGCAGCGTCAAGTGGGACGGCAGGGACGTATCAGGCAGGACAGCCCCGAGCGGTGTTTATCTCTATCAGATTGAGATAACGGGACCCGAAAATAAGGTTATAAACGGAACATGCGTGATAGCGAAATAAAAAGAGTGAAGTTGAGTCCGCCTCAGGCGGACGAAATCCGCCTATGGCGGGAGGGTAAGAGGAGAAAGAAAATGAATAAAAAATTATGGAAAATTTTAGTGAGGGCCGGCGTGGCCGTCTGTTGTTTTATGCTTATGAGCAGGGATGGGTTAAAAGGAAAACAGACGCCGGATTATACGGACAGTGATAAAGCGGCGTACCCAAGGGGACGCTCCGCAGCCCGCGAGGGGGATGCTTCGCTATTCCGCAAGGGGACGCTTTCGCAGCCCCTATCGGTTATAAAGAGGGACGCTCCGCAGTCGGATTTGACGACGGTAATAGCGAAGACGCTGCCCGCGAGCGGCTTCAGCATAAAGAAAATCACGGCAGGTAAAATATTTACGCCGAACGGTGACGACTGGAATAAGTATTTTGAAATTCAGTACGAAAATTTAGGTGACGCTATTATCAGCGCGAAAATTTACGATATAAAGGGAAGATATGTTTCGGCGATGACAAACGACCAAGATAAGGAAGTTCTCAGATGGGACGGCAAGGACATTAAAGGAAAACTCCAGAGAGGAGGCGTTTACATATACCAGATTGATGTAAGCGGATACGAAACAACGGTCATAAAAGGGACCGTAGTGTTAGCGAGGTAAAAGTATGAAAAATAATACCCTTACACCCTTACGGGCACAGGCGGGCACAGGCAGATTATTCCCTATCGGGGACCGGCAAATTAAAAAGAAAACAAGAGGCGGTACGTTGTTCGGTGTGTTTAAGCTTGCGGCATTTAGCATTTTTCTTGCTGCCGCCGCATTTACGGGACGCCTTTATGGTCAGTTTGATGACCTCGGTGCGGGAGCCAGAGCCATCGGTATGGCAAACACTTTTACGGCTCTCTCGGACGATGTTTACGCAATTTATTACAATCCCGCGGGTCTCAGTCGGATTGACTGGAAAGAACTCGGCGTGGATTACAGCAAACTATACTGGGGTCTTGACGACAATTCAAAACTCGGCAGCGGTTTTATCGGCTATGCGTGGAGAGTTAAGGACTTCACGAAGCTGAAACTTGACGGCACTCTCGGTCTGGGCTGGCAGTATTTTACGCTTTCCGGCTACTATTCGGAGAACTGCCTTACATTTGCTTACAGCCGTTATGTTATGAATTCGCAAGACAAAGGCAAACTCAGCGCGGGTTTAAAGTTTAAAGCGCTTTCAAAGAGCTTCGGGAAAACCCTTTACACAGAAAACGCGGTTAACCTTGACACGAACGAGAGCCGCGGCGGCAGGGACCCTGTTTTCGGGAACGGTTATTCAAAAATGAAACCGAGTTATGATCTCGGACTGCTTTGGGAAATCACAAAACACCATTCATTGGGTATGTCGCTCGCGGATTTTACGCAGCCGGATATGGGCCTTGCGTCAGAAGATAAAGTTTCTATGGCAACGAAATTTGGTTATGCTTATACGGGCAGAGACATAACCGCGGCGAGTGATTTTGTTTACCGCGATATGGATTTCATTCTTTCTATGGGCGTTGAAAAATGGTTTATGAAAAAAACGTTTGCCCTGAGGGGAGGTCTGGGCATAGGGAGCAGGGAATACGCAAATCTCGCCTGCGGTATGAGCTGGAATTACAGCGGGCTCTTGAGGCTTGACTACAGTTTTAATTATCCGTTAAACGGGATTTCCGATTTCAGCGGCTCGCACAGGATGTCCATGAATATGAAGTTCGGCGCGCCGGGCATACAGGAAATCGCCCTTGAGGAGAAGATAAAACAATTAGAACTGGAGCTTGAGAAAAAGAAAGGTATTTCCGAAGAAGACACAAAACGTCTTGAGGAAGAGAAAAACCGGATTCAGAAGGAACTAATGAAAAAGAATATGAAAAAATACTGGGACCTCGGAATGCTTTATTATAAGCAGGAAAAATACGACGACAGCATTCTTCAGTTTGAGAAAATTCTTTCTCTCGAACCCGGTCATGAAAAGGCGCAAAATCTCATAAATAAGGTAAAGGAAACCAAAAAGGAAAAGATGCAGAAACACTGGGACAAGGCGATGGAATATTATAATAATGAGGACTACGAAAAGTGCGTCCCGCATTTTGAGGCGATTCTAAAAATTGACCCGCAGCACGAGCAGTCAAAGCGGATACTCGGCAGGCTCGAGGAAATTGTCAGAAAATCTAAACTGAAAAATCTCTGGGAAAGCGGAGTCATTTATTACAAACAGGGCGATTACGAAAAAGCGGTTTCGCAGTTTGAGGAAATTTTGAAAATCGACCCGGCTCACGCTCAGTCTAAAACCTTTATCAAGAGAGCGGAAAAAGAAATGCTCCTGTTGGAAGATGCTAAAAAGAAAAAAGCGAAATTGGAGAGTGACAGGAAAGATGCCGAAAAGTATTACACAGAAGGGCTCAAGGCATATTCTTCGGGAAATATGAAGGAGGCGATTGAAAAACTTGGGAAGGCGAGCGAACTCTCTCCGGGTAACGAGGAAATCAAGAATGCCCTGACAAATGCGGCGAAGGAGGGGAAATTAAGAGAGGGGGTGAAAAAAGACGTTCAAATGTGGTATAATGAAGGAATGAAATACTTTCTGCAGGAGGACTATGACGGCGCGATTGTAGAATTTAAAAAGATTTTAGACATGAATCCCGACCATCCGCAGGCGCAGGAAATGATTAAAAAATGCAGGGCAAAGAAAAAATAAATAGCGCAGGGGTTTATCCCCTGCCAAAAAAGAAGATGAAGGGGACAAGCCCCCGCGCTGCTCTGTTGACTTTGTTGCTTTGTTTTTTATTTTCCGTTAGGATTTATGCCGAAGATGAAAGAAGGAATATCAGTTTTGTTTTTTACAAAAGCAGGGTTGAAAAAGTAGAGATTGTCGGTGACTTCGGGAAGGGCAGAAAAATAGCCGTTTTGCCGATGCTGAAAGAGGGCGGGAACAAGTGGGTGATTCATCTTTCGCTGGAACCCGGATTTTACTGTTACAGATATTTCCTTAACAGGAAGTATTGGCGGAGAGACCCCAACGTAAAAGAGGTGGTTGTTTCCAAGGTGGGCGAAATAGAAGGGCGTTTCTCTCTTGTTGATGTTTACCCGACGCAGTATTACGGCTTTATAAAGCTGATGAAGGAATTTCTTGCTCAAGGAAAAAAGGATTGGGCCATAAAAGTTCTGATAACAGCGTCAAAGAAGTTTCCGGACAAGGCCGAAATATACAAGAGAATCGGGGAAATCTACGAGGAAGACAAACTGTACGGTTTTGCGGCGGACGCATACACCGCCTGCCTTGAGAAGAACCCTAACGAGCATAAATTGAGATATAAGCTTGCATTGTGTTACGAGAAGACTTTTGAAAGCACAGGAAAAAGTATGTATAAAAAGAACGCGAATAAGGAGTGGCTCATTTTAAAGAACCAGGCGGAGTACTACGAAGAGGCGAAGCAATATTTATTGAAAAAATATTAGTGTAGAAATGATAGGAGGGAAAATGACGGGACCCAAGAGAAGGATTGTTTTGAACAAAAATTTTCAGGTGAAGTATGCGCTGATGATAGGAGGTTCTTTGATGCTGCTAATGGCAATATCGATGTTTTTTACATACAGCACGATAAAGCCGTTGTTTCCGAATATACTTTCATCTCAGTTTGCCGGACAGATAAAAGCGGTTCAGATGAAACTGCTTATCAGCGGACTGGTTTATACCGCTTTGATTGTTTATATGTCTTTTTACATTTCGCACAGAATAGCAGGCCCCATATTCAGGATTGAAAAGGATATAAGGCATTTAATTGAAGAGAACAACTTTAATTTCCGTTTCAAACTCAGGGAAAAGGACGAACTGCAGGAACTTGCGGGTCTTTTGAATGAACTGATGGATTATATGAGGGGAAAGTGAAGTTAAGGACTAAATTTTCGCTGCTCATAGCCGTTCTTGTCGTTTTTCTTCTGCTGATTACAACGGTTGTTCTTTTCGTTTTTGAAAAGAGCAGTTTGATAAAAGAAATAAGTCAGAAGCAGATTGTTATGGTCGGCAATCTCGGAAAAGTTTCCCGCGATTGTCTGATGAGAAAAGATTTTATTTTTCTTATAAACTACCTGAAAACAATAAAAGGCTCTGATGAAATCGTGTCATTCGCCCTTTTTACGGATGAGAGGAATAAAGTTCTTGCGCACACAGACCCTGAATTTATAAGAGAGACTTTGACGGACGAATTCAGTCAGCGCGCATTTGAAAGCGATACGATTATTTTAAGAAATTTTCAGACAAAAACAGGCGAGAAAATTATTGAGTATGCGGCGCCTGTAAAATTTGCCAGCGACAGGATAGGCACCGCGCGTATCGGTTTTTCGACAGACATTATAGACAGCAATATATCATCCGCGCTTTCCGATGTCAGAAAAAGGATTTTAACGGCAGGGATTTTGTCTTTTGCCGTAGGTTTGCTGGTAATTTTCCTGATAAGCGCATCCATTGTAAAGCCGGTAAGGTTGCTAACGCGCGGCGCGGAGCTGATTGGAGAGGGAAAACTGGATACTAAAATTAATCTGAAAACAGGGGATGAATTCGCGCTTCTCGCGGAAAAATTCAATTGGATGAGTGCAAAACTGAAAGAGCTTGACGAGATGAAGAGAGATTTTACTTCAAGCGTCACGCATGAACTGCGGTCGCCGCTTGGGGCTATTGAAACTTACATAAATAAAATGCTTGACGGCGGAGAGGATGGTTTCAGGGAAACGGGCGTCAGCGATTTGTTCATTATGAAAAACAACGCCGCGCGGCTTGCGCGATTTATCGACGATCTGTTAGACGCCGCGAAAATCGAGTCGGGGCGAATGGAAGTTGACGCGGAATTTTTCAAACTTCTTCCCGTAGTGGGAGACCTCGCCGAATTTTTCACACCTCAAGCGGCGAAAAAAGACGTGGAAATCGCCGTGCATATCACGCGGAATCTCCCCGCAGTTTACGCGGATAAGGAAAGAGTCAGGCAGGTCTTCATCAATCTCATAAGCAACGCGCTTAAATTCACGCCGTCAGGAGGGAAAATAACGGTTTCCGCTTCTTTTAAGAAGCCGTCTGATTTTGTAAATATTTTAGTTAAGGATACGGGAGAAGGAATTCCCGCGCAGGATTTGAAATATATCTTTGATAAATTCCGCCAGGTTAAGGGTGGAAAACAATCTGTAAAAGGTACGGGGCTCGGTCTTTTTATCGTCAAGAGCATCGTCGAACTTTCCGGCGGAAGCATTAAGGTAGAAAGCGTTGTTGGGAAAGGCACTCAATTCAATTTGACCCTGCCGGTTAAAAAAAGGTAAAATAATTCAGGTATAAAAGTAAAATGGGGACGGTTTTAATACTTAATCTGTTTTCCGAAAAAGTATTAGAACCGTCCCCTTAACGGGAGGCAAGCATGGAAATAAGAAACATACTGATAGTGGACGATGACCGGGGCGCGCGGCTTTTCCTTGAAAAAGCGCTTGAAAAAGAATACCGTGTTGTGAGCGTTGCAAGCGGCTCAGAGGCGGCAGACAAGGTTAAAGAGAAGTCGTTCGATGTGGTTTTCATAGATATGGTTATGCCAGAGATGGACGGACTTGAAACGCTTCATGCCATCAGGAACCTTAGGGCGGATACTGTTGAAGTAATGATGACCGGTTATGCGGTTGAAGACGACATAAAAAGGGCGCTGGATATGGGCGCTTGCGCTTTTCTGTATAAACCTTTTACGAGGGACGACATCCGCAGAGTAATGAAAACAATAGAGACAGGAAAAGCTCCGGGTGAAACTGAAAAGCCGAAAACAAAAGAGGTGCCCGCGCCGGATTTAGCCTCCGCATTCCCCGGCGAAGAAAAGATAGCAGCGAAAGAGAAGCAGGCGGCGGAATACCCGAAAGAACCGCTTGAAGGATTAAAAAAGCCGCCGAGGGAATATGTTGAGAAAAAAAAGCGCAGATTAATACAGATGGTGCCGACCAAAGGCAAACTTCAATTTAAGTTTGTAAGAGTCATTGCGCTCACCGTCCTCATTTCAATGCTGGCGCTCGCCGCAGGCTTTCATCTGATATTTCAGCTCGTCATTTCAAACGCGCAGCTCGGCAGGTATGCGGAAGCGCAGCTTGCGGACGTGTTTTACTGGGTGAATGTTTTTACGGGGATTATAACGTTTGTTTCTGTTTTTGCAGCGGCATTTTTTGCCGTGCAGATTTCTCACAAAATAGCCGGTCCCATATACAGGATGGAAACGGTTCTCGGCGAAATAATAGCCACGGGAAAAATTAAGAAAATCAAAATACGGCCTAAAGACGAACTGCATAATCTTGTTGGGCTGATTAATACAATGATGGAGAAGTGTTTGAAAAATGAATAAAGCTGCGCCGGCAATATGCTTTTGTCTGTTCTCTATTCTTTATCCGGCGCCCGCATTTTCGGCGGAGCTTTCCGAAGTCAAGGCAGATGATTACTTTTTTTATGTCGATGCTGATGTTGTTAACCGGATAAAAGTAACTTACGACAGTTTCGCGCTCGATCTCGCGCAGCTTTCGGTAAAAGTGCTTCCCGTTGACGATTACACGCTTTATTTAACGTTCCCCGACGGCGGAAATATGCTTATCTGCCTGGAGGGCAAAATAAATACCGGGAAATTAATTCCCGTTGTTGATGATATTCTAACGAAAAAAAAGAAAGAAGCGGATCTGATGAAAATAATCGGCTGGAAACCGAGAATTGATTGGATGGTTTTTCTTACGCCTCTTTCCGCAGGCCCCGGCATACTCGGCGAAATTGCGGCAAAATTTAAAATAGGTGAAGTTATAACACCTCAGGGCTTTGAAATTTCAGCGCCGAGGATTATCTCGCGGCAATTGGAAGACGGCGGGGCAATAGACCTTATGCAGATAGTTTCGCCTGTTCAGGCGCTTGTGTATAATGTGACTACGGCCGCCGGCGCGGCGCTTATACTGAACGTTTCATATTTAAATTTTAATTTTACCTTTGCTCCCGACATCAGCGGCGGCGAAGGGAACGAAGCCGCCGCGCGATGCGGAAAAAACTCCGGAAACAGGATTGTTTACGGGGCGTGCGCGCACTCCTCGGAGTTTGTGGGTAAAATCAGTCCCGCTTTATTTATTCCATGGGTTGCGCAAACCGGCGTAATCACGGACGGCCGGATTTTATACATTTCGGATAAAATACCTTTTTACAGCGCTGAAACAAAAACTCTGATGGTTGAGGACCCCCAAGCTAAAAAACCGGAAGAAAAAGATCCGGCAACGACCCTGTTTTTAAAAGGGAAAAGTTATTTTGATGCGGGAAGGTATAAGAAAGCCCTTTTTTATTTTAACAAAGTGTTAGAGCTTGACCATTCCCATGAAAAGGCGAAAGATTATTTAAGGCAGGCGGCGGAAAGTATTTCGCCAAAGTAGTTGTATCGGCTGAGCATATTCTGTTAAAAACCCTAATTTGGGTGCGGAGGGGTAAATGTCTGAAAAAATATTGATTGTGGACGATGAAAAAGATTTCCGTGAGCTTATAAGCGAAATTCTCAAAGGCGCGGGTTATGAAGTGGCAATGGCTGTAGATGGCGGGGATGCTCTACAAAAACTCAGGGAATTTGCTCCGGACGCCGTCGTGCTGGATGTAAATATGCCGGTGAAAAACGGTTTTGAAGTATGCAGGGAAATAAGAGCAGACCCGCTGTATGGAAAAATTCCCGTTGTTTTCTTGACGGTGCGCAGCGAGAAAAACTCAATTCTCAAAGGGATGGATATAGGCAGCGACGAGTATATAACAAAGCCTTTCCGCCCGAAGGAATTTGTTCTGAGGATAAAAAACATTCTTGGGAGGAAATAGCACGCTCTATTGACAAGAGGGGCATTTATTTTTTATTTTCTATTCGGCTTTACATATTTTTCTTAATAATTGCGGGATCAAAAATAGTGCGTTTGCGTGAAGGAGGTGAGAAATGGGTAAGACTCAAAAAAATGTCGGCAGGCACATTGTTGCCGACCTTTGGGGCTGCAACAGCGAATATCTGGACGATGTGTCTATAGTGCAGGAATTCATGAATAACGCGGCCCGGGCGGCTAACGCCACCGTTTTGAATTCCGTTTTTCACACTTTTCTGCCTCACGGAGTTTCCGGCGCCGTAATAATAGCCGAATCACATTTAGCCATTCACACATGGAGCGAACTTTGTCTAGCGTCCATAGACATTTATACATGCGGGGATAAAGCGGATCCGTGGAAGGCTTTCAATTATCTTAAAGACGCTTTTCAGTCGAAAAAACACACTGTGACCGAGTTGAAACGCGGCATTTTTGAAGCCGACGAGAATTTTGACCTGCAGAAAAATTATAAGGAGCAGATCAGTGGCTGAATGGCTTAAGGAAAAATTCAGCCCTTACGAGATTCATCTTCACAAATTCAAAAAGATAATCAGAAAGAAACGCACTAAATTTCAGAATATGGTTATAGCCGATACATACAGTTTCGGCAAGTGCCTTCTTCTTGACGGCGAAATACAGTCGGCTTTATCGGATGAAAAAATTTATCATTAACTGCTCGTCCATCCCGCCGCCGGTTTTTGCGGCCTGAATCCGGAGAAAGTTATTATACTCGGCGGCGGCGAAGGCGCCACGCTTAGAGAAGTTTTGAGGTGGAAATGCGTCAGGCAAGTCCTGATGGTTGATATTGACGGTGAAACCGTTGAATTCTGTAAGAAATATCTCAGCCAGTGGCATATGGGTTCATTCCTCTCGCCGCGCGCGAAAGTAATTTATGAAGACGCTTTTTCTTATGTAGAAAATTCCAAAGCTCAATGGGATTTGATAATTATGGATTTACCCTGTCCTATAGAAGGCGGCCCGGCGTACAAACTTTATTCGCTTGAATTTTTTAAAATATTGAAAGCGCATCTCACAAAAGGCGGATTTCTTGCGACGCAGGCCGGCGGAGCGTCCCGCGTCAACTCCGATTTTCATTTTTCGCTTTACGCCACGATGAAGAAAGCGTTTAAGCATTTAATGTCCTATCAGATGTTTGTGCCGTCTTTTGATGTGCCGTGGGCTTTTATAGCGGCCTCGGACGAAAAATTTTCTTCAAGGGATAAAGCCTGGGCTAAAATCCGGCGCGGCGCGAAGGGGACATTCAACGCGCTTAACGCCGAGGTGCTGGACGCTATCGGAAAAAATCCCGAATTTTTTAAAAAAGGACTTGATGGCGGCAGGATTATTACGAGGAAAAAGCCGGTTTATTTTTTTAAATAGATGAGACAGGAACAAACTTTTTTATCCGCGATGAAAAAATATATCACGGGTGAGAAACATTCTTTTCATACTCCCGGGCATAAAGCGGGCCGGGCTTTTGACGAAAAATTCCGTAAGTTTATGCAGGATAATTTATTTGCCCTTGATATAACAGCCACGCCTTTTGTGGATTCCATACATAATCCTTCGGCTACACTGCTTGAAACACAAAGGCGGATCAGCCGTCTTTACGAGACTAAAGACAGTTTTATTCTTACCAACGGGTCAACGTCGGGAAATCTGGCCGCTTTTATTTCGCTTTTCAGCGACGGTGATTCCGTTCTTATATCGCGCAACAGCCACAAATCGGTCATAGCCGCCTGTATAATATCAGGGGTTTATCCGGTGTGGATGACTCCGCGAATTATTAAAAACGGCATTACCTGCGAAGTCAATTCGGAAGATGTGGAAAGATATCTTAATTCTTATCCCGAAGCAAAAGGGGTGTTTATAACTTCGCCTACTTATCACGGCATTATCACGGATTTGGAAAACATAGCGAAAGTGTGCAGAAAGTACAAAAAATTGATGATTGTTGACGAAGCCTGGGGGCCTCATCTTTTTTTCAGCGGAGATAAAACCTTGTCAGCCGTTAATTACGCCGACTGTGTTATTCACAGTTTTCACAAAATTCTGCCGGTTTTTTCACAGGGTTCAGTTATTCATATTTGTTCGGATGTTCCGGATAGAGAAAACGTTGAAAAAGCGGTGTCGCTTCTTACCTCGACTTCGCCTTTTTATCCCACTCTGATGACTTTGGACTATTGCTCACTGATGATGAAGCGCAAAGGCGCGCGAATGGTTGAGAAAATGCAGGCGCTCGGCAATCTGGCGACATCGGACATAAGAAAAATTCCGCTCGGTTACGCGCTGGACTCGTCTGATCTTCCGGAAGATTACAGAATGGACACGAGTAAAGTGACCGTTGATTTCAGGGACAGAGGATTGACAGGTTTTTTTATTCAGAATTATCTTATGAAGTTCGGAATTGGGGTAGACTGCGCGAATCCGCTTAATGTAATAGCTACGCTGGGGCTGGGCAACAACAAGGGAGATATCACCGCGCTGACTGAGGCGCTCAAGACTCTTCCAATAAAAAAACCTATCAAATTTACGGGTTTCCGTTTTCCCGAAACTCCGGCCGAAATTGCTTTAACACCCCGCGAAGTGTATATGCAGTACACCAAAAAAAAGATGCTTCTGTCGGAATCGGAAGGCCAGATATGCGCCGAGACCATCGCGCCTTATCCGCCCGGCATACCGGTTCTTCTTCCAGGCGAAAGAATAACCGCGGAAGTTATAGAATATCTTGAAATGATAGACCGTTTCAAATGGTCGGTTTTTAGACATGGAAAAAAGACGAAAAATAAGTTAGAATTCATTTCAGTTATAGAAGTGTGATTAGGGAGGAAAATATAATGATAAAAGTGAAAAAGAAAAAAACCGCGGCCGCAAAGAAAGCCCCCGGTAAGAAGAAAAAAGCCTCGTCGGCAAAGGAATCTCCTGTTAAAAGAAAAAAAGTTTCCGCCGCAAAGAAAGCCCCCGCGAAGAAGAAAGTTTCACCGGCAAAGATCCGCCGTGTTAAAAAAAGTCTTGTAAAAAAAACGGTAAATAAAAAAAAGAATAAGGTTTCCGGGGGAGATAAAGCTTTCAGGAAAAAACATCTTGGCGTTATAGTGACTCAGCTCAAAGAGGAAAAACTTTTTGTGCAGGAGCGCGTTGAGAAGTCAAAAAGGGACGAATGGATAAGTGAGGGCAACGATGAAATAGATAATGCCGTAGCGTCCGCCGAAAGAGATATACTTTTTGAGCGCGTGGACAGGCTCATACAGAGGCTGGATGAGATTGAGAACGCTTTAAAAAAAGCGGAACTTAGAAAATTCGGCACCTGTGAAAAATGCGGCATGGATATAACGATAAAAAGACTTAAGCTGATTCCATACGCGCGTTTCTGCTATAGGTGTATATCAAAAGACTGAAAAATATTTTTAGCCGCCTCATCGTAAACAAATTGAGCCGGAAAGCATCTCTGGCCGTAACGGCAGTGTTTGTTTTACTGTTCCCGTCTTTTGTCTCAGCTATCAGATTTGACAGCACATCATGGGATATGGGGAAAATTAATCTCACCCGGCAGCTGGAAAAAAAAGTGACGGTGTACAATGATTCTTCCGAAAGTCTCACGGTAAAAGAACGGGGCAGTAAAAGCCTGGGCAATCATAAAGATAATAATGTTGGTGCGCTTTCCGTTCTCGCGCGCGCTTCCTGTGACTGCATCAGCGTTTCTCCGCAAACTCTTTCTCTGATGAGCGGCGCTTCGGGAACCTTCAGAATTGTTTTTACGCCCGACGGCGAGAAAGGTTCCATCCGGCACAGCGTTTACTTTGAGACGGCTGAAGCGAACGGCGATGAAGAGTTCATCAATTACATCTTGTCTGCTGCGATAGACCCTGTTTTTGATATTTATCTGTTTTACGATGATAATTGCGCCAAATGCGCAGTAATTATCAAAGAGCTGGATAAACTTGGGAAAAAATATCCTTTCCATTTGAAAAAACTTCTTCTATCGGATAGCGGAAATTTTGAGTTTTTAGCGCATTTGGAAAAACTTTACGGTGTTAAAAAAAATAAATTTCCGGTGCTTGTCATCGGACGCAGTATTCTTTCCGGAGCTGAAGAGATTTCCGGAGCCGAAAATGCTATTTTATCGTTTAAGAGCGAGCCGCCGGAAGCGGCCTTTTTTAATCCAGCCGCTGCGCGGCAGGATATTCTGGATGATTACGGCAAATTGAAGTTTCTTCCGGTCGCCGCGGCGGCGCTTATTGACGGAATAAATCCCTGCGCTTTCGCGGGAATAATTTTCCTTGTTTCATATCTGAGTTTTGTTATGAAAAAGCCCAAAAAAGAAGTTGTCATTTTTGGAGCGGGATATTGCGGTGGGGTGGGCGTGTTTTATTTTCTTTTCGGCCTCGGTTTGCTTGAGATTGTCCGGCACCTGGTTTTCATTAAGATAATGGGCCGTGTTTTTTATTTTTTAATGGCCGCCGCCACCGCCGCGCTTGGGGTATGGAGTTTAAGGGACGCTATAATTTTTCGCCGAGGCGGCGAGCCGGCTCTCAAAGTGCCGGATGCCATGAGGGCCAGAATGCGTGATATAAGTTCAAAGATGCTTGGTAAGGGAACAAGTTTTTTTTACGCTTTTCTGATAGGGGGAGTTGTATCTTCTTTTGAACTTGTCTGCACGGGACAGATATATCTGCCCACAATTTCCTATGTGGTTTCAGCGACATCCTATCGGCCGGCTGCGGTCCTGGCGCTTTTCCTTTACGCTGTTTTATTCACGATGCCGCTTCTGGCTGTTTTTATTTTTGTTTTCACAGGCCTCAGCTCGGTACAGATGATAACTTTTCTTAAGAAACATGTTGTGGCGGCGAAACTTTTAAATGCGGTTCTTTTCGGAGCTTTTGCCGTGTATCTTTTTTTATACGCAATGAAATAAGAGGGCCCGGCGCAAGACAGTGCACCGTCCCCCTTGAAGGAGAATAGATGAAAAAAATAATTATTGCTGCGGCATTTTTGCTGTTTCCGAATTTTCTTTCCGCTTTTGAGGCCGGGCAGAATATGCCGAATTTCGGCCTACCATCGTCGGATGGAAGTTATTACACCTTAGCGGGGCTTCTCGGAAATTCACGGGCGCTGGTGTTTTCTTTTTTTGATTCCAAGTGCGACCCTTGCAGGAAAGAACTTCCCTCACTTTCCGCCGCCGAGAAAAAGTACGCAGGAGATAAGAGCGTAAAGTTTTTTATGGTCGCCGTCGGCGAAGACAGACAGGTAATAAACGAATGCATAAAGGAATGGGGAATAACGCAGCCTGTTCTCTATGATGAATCGGCGGATTTAGCGAAACAATGCTCTGTTGTGACGGGGTCCGTTAAGAATATACCGCGCACATTTATTGTTGATAAAAACGGCGTTGTGACCAAGATATTTAAGGGTTATCAGAAAGACATGCTTCCCGCGCTGCTGCTTGAAATAGACAAAGCCTTGAATGTGCAGGAGAGCGTTGAAAAAACAATAAGGATTCTTTATACGAACAGCGCTAACGGCGTCATAGAATCCTGTGATTGCCCATCCGACCCCTACGGCGGGCTTGTCAGGCGGCTCACTTTTTTTTCAAAGCTCAATCCCGCTGATATTAGAATCTCGGCGGGGGATTTTTTTTCCCCAAACAGTGAAAAAATTAAAAACAATTATACAATCAGGATAATGGAAAAACTTAAGTTTGACGCGGTGTGCATAGGCGATCAGGAGTTCAGAACCGGATCTGATTTTTTAAAAGAAATGTTGTCGGAGCATGAACTGCCGGTGGTAAATGCCAATTTGCAGATTTGCGACGAGAAAAGCTGCTCTGTGTTTGGCGAAAGCTTCATAATAAAGGAAGTGAAGGGCGTAAAAATAGGCATCACCGGCGTTACGTCAAACTCCTGTTTTGTGTTTTATCCTCCCAAAATAAAAGAAGGTTTGAAAATAACGGCGTCTCCTGAAGAAGCGCTTCGCGATATCGTGCCCCTTATGCGGAAGAAATGCGATTATGTTTTCGCGGTGGTGCACGCCGGCGAAAAAGAGGTGGAAGAAATAGCCAAAAATATTAAGGGTATAGATGTAATTTTCAGCGGCCATACTCAGACGCTGACCTATAAAAGAGGCAACCCTGTTATTGTTCAGGCCGGAGCGGGCGGCCGCTATGTCGGGGAACTTACGATGCGTGTTTCCTCCGGCACTGCTGTATATGAAAATAAGTTTTTTCCGCTCACCCAAGACATTGACAAGGACGCGTGGGGGCTTTCTCTTAACGAAAAATATTTAATAGAATACAAAAAGAGTTTGGAGAAGTTTCAGAAAAATTAAAGATGGAAGGAAAAAGAGTGAAGGGGAAAGAATGCCCCGTTCCGCCTACGGCGGACCAAAGAGTAAGATTAGGGGGATATTATGGTTAATAAACGTTTTTCGGCTTTAGCCTTAGCGGGGATTTTTTTGCTGGGCAGTCCGGTTTTTGCGGGGCCTAAAAAAGTGTGGAGTTCCAGCCGGAAAAAGCCCAAATGGATATCGGTGATTCCGGAAAAAC
>VMTI01000027.1 GCA_013791675.1 bacterium
AAGTGACCAGGAAAGAAATAAAAAATGCGCAGGATCTGCTTAACGGCAGACCGCGAAAAGTTTTGGATTGGGAGACACCTTATGATGCGTTTAAAAAGTTGGTTGGTGTTGCGTTAGAAACTTGAGACCAAGTAAGATGAAAAAAGTTTATATTTTTATGGCGCTATCGGCTCTTGTTTTTATATCCTCATGCGCGGGGGTGCGGATATTCAAAGCTTCTCCTCTCAAAATAGCTTCCTCTTTTGAATCCGGCGGCAATTTGGATGAAGCCGTTGCAGTTCTTAAAAACACCGCGGTTGAGCCGGGGTTGAAACCCGCCGCAAAACGTGAAATTCTCACGGCTCTGGCGGGGCTTTATGAAAAAAAGAAAGACCCCTTGAACGCTATAAAAACTCTCAGAGAAGCCAATCAGATAAAGCCGGACGACCCGTTTATCAGGCTGCGCCTTGCGGAGCTTTTTCTAAAAGAAGGCCTTATCGACGAGGCTCTTGCTGAATACACCGCCGTTGAGAAGAGAGGCGCTGAAACGCCGTCGCTGCTTGCCGGATTGGGTGAAGCATATTACCGCAAGGGCCATTTTCTTCAGGCTTCAGAATATCTGGACAGGTACCTTAAACTTTATCCGGATGACAAAAAAGCGCTGCTGATGCTTTACGAATCGTATGAGGCGAGCGGTAATTATCCGGCTTCGCGTAACGCGCTTTCCGGCTGCGCCGCTATTCTGGCGGAAGATGATTTTGCTCTGCGTATGGCCATGAACTGGATGAGAGACGGAAATCCCGACGAGGCCATTGAGGAGCTTGAAAAAATAACGGCCAAATATCCCAAGGGGAATTTTTATCTGGCTCTGGCCTACTATCAGAAAGGGGACCTGAATAAAGCCCTGGAGTTTTTTTCGAAAGCCACCCCCGAACTTTCAGATGAATCTTCCTTTTTCAACGCGCTTGTCCTTTTTGAACTCGGCAGAAAAGACGAGGCCTATCCCATATTTAAAAAACTTTCCGTTGATGGAAAATATTCAGCGTACTGTGCCGTCTTCGAATAGCGGGGTCAAGGCCTGACCCCATGAACAAAAGATTTTTGATTTATTATGCCGCTGGTTTTGCCGCTATATCGGCGGTTGATATGCTTACTGCCGCGCTTCCTATTCATCTCAACGGCGTGTTCGGGAATGCTTTTGACGTGGGGCTCATATACGGTATTTTTCCGGTTTTATCAGTTTTAATAAGGCTGCAGATATCCGAATTTGTGTTCAGAATTAATCTGAAAAAAGCTCTTTTCGCAGGGTTAGTTATTATGGCGGTATCGCAGGGCGCTTATATTTTTGCCGGAAGCAGCCGCGCGCTTTGGCTTGCGCTCCGGATGATTTTCGGCGTGGGAATATGCGCTTACTTTATTGTGCTGCTTGAGGCCGTTAACGACGAGATAGCGTCTAAATCGCACTCGCTTTATTACGGCATATTCTCCACTCTTTTTGTCGGGTCAATGCTTTTTGCTCCGGCTCTGGGGGAAAGGGTTTTGTCGCGTTTTGGTTTTAACGCGCTCATTTTTTTTACGGGATTTTTTTTCATTCTTGCTGCGGCGGCCGTGATTTTTGTTGAAGATAAACGCACTGATCGGCCCGGCTTTGACAAAAATAATTTCTACAAGATTATACTTCAAAAACATTCTCATTTCGGGCTGCTTTTTATGACCATTTTTACATACTCGTCCGTTATCGTGTTTCTTCCTCTTCTGGGAAACGCAAAAGGTTTTGATAATTTTGCTTTCTCTTTCACGTTTATATCTCTTTCACCAATAGCCGTCAGATTTTGTTCGGGCAAACTTTTCGCGGCGTATCCAACGCATAAGTTCATATTCGCGGGCACACTTATTATATCCGCGGCCATAGCTCTTTTCGCTTTTTCCCTGCGTACAGTGGTTTTTTTCTCGGCGGCGGCGCTGTTTGGAATCGGCTGGGCTTTTTTTGAATCAAATTATATGCCGTCGCTGTTGGCAGGCGGAGGAAAGAAGAGCGAGCTTATAGCCGTTTACAGCCTTTTCTTTGATATGGCCTGGTTTGTCGGCCCGCTGGCCAGCGGAGTTGCGGCTGACAGATACGGCGTGATATGCCTTTATCAGGCGCTTCCTATCGTGTGCCTCATAGGCATGATTTATTTTTTCAGATTTAAAGGCGAACCGGAACCCGCCGCAAAATTGAAATTTTAGAATAAACAATTACGGCCGATGCTTTGTTTTTCTTGCAATGATAGTGATAAAATTGTAACATCTAACTGACCTTCGGGGTGGAGTGAGATTCTCAACCGGCGGTGAAAGCCCGCGACCCGTGAGCATGGAAAATGCAGGACGTTCCCATTTCCCGCCACGGCCGAACCGGTGGAATTCCGGCGCCGACGGTAAAGTCCGGATGATAGAAGGTTGTAGAGCCCCGAAAGTGAGCGGGGCTTTTTTTATGGATACAGACAAAATTATGAAATTGGCGCTGGCGTTGGCCGAGCGCTCTGCGGGGAGAGTTTCACCCAATCCCATGGTGGGCGCTGTGATTTTTAAAGGTTCAAAAATAATAGCGGAGGGTTATCATCATTATTTCGGAGGCCCGCACGCTGAAATAAACGCGCTTAGAAAAGCCGGCAAAAAAGCCGCCGGAGCTTCAATGGCCGTTAATCTTGAGCCCTGCGCTCACACGGGTAAGACGCCCCCCTGCGTTGAGAGCATAGTCAAAGCGGGCATAAAGGAAGTTTTTGCGGGCATGCGCGATCCCAACCCGCTTGTATCGGGTAAGGGCATTTCATATCTTAAGCGCCGGGGCATAATCGTGAAATCCGGCATTCTGAAAAACGAGTGCGCTTTTCTCAACAGGGCTTTTGTTTCCACCCATATGAGAAAAAGGCCGTGGATTGTTCTGAAAGAAGGGCTGTCGTTGGACGGCCGTATAGCGTCCTATACAGGAAATTCCAAGTGGATAACAAATCCTAAAGCGAGGCTTTTCGCTCACAAACTGAGATATAAAAGCGATATGGTGATGGCCGGCGCCGGCACTTTCAGAAAAGACGGGCCTTCGCTTTTACCATACCTTATAAAGGCCAAAAGGCACCCTCTCGGTTATCCCGCGCGCTGTGTTGTGACAAAATCAGGGTTGTTGAATACTTGTGGAAAACTTGTTGACAGAAAATCACAGTTGTTCATCGCATATATGACAGGGAAAAGCTCCGCGGAGTCCGAAAATTCAAAATCGGGATGCATAAAGATTTATTCCGAAAATCTTGACACATTGGTTCAGTTATTTTCTAAAAAAGGTTATAATCAAATACTAATTGAGGGGGGTGGGTCTTTGGCAGGTTCTTTGTTTGATGCGGGCCTGATTGATGAAGTTTACTTCATTTACGCCCCAATTGTGATAGGCGGCAAAAATGCGGTCGCGGCGGTCGCCGGCAGGGGTCAAGCGCTTGTTAAGAACGCTTTTGCGTTTACTGAAAACAGAATAATGCGGCTGGATGATAACTTTGTTTTTCACGGAATAAGAAGCGGCGGGCTTTTCAGGGAGAAAGGATGTTTACAGGAATAATAACGCAAACAGGCGAAGTGAGAGCAGGAACTTCCGGCTCCATAAGCATTGCCATGGACACATCGCGCGTAAAGGAAGGAGACAGTGTGGCTGTAAACGGCGTTTGCCTGACAGTGTCCGCGGTAAAAAAAGGTTTGGCCGTTTTTGATGTGTCGCCTAAAACCTTTCAGCTTACAAATCTTTCCGCGGCGAAAACGGTTAATATAGAGTTGCCGCTTAAAGCTTCTGATTATCTATCGGGGCATTTTGTGACGGGCCATGTTGACGGCACGGTTAAGCTGGTGAAAATAGAGGACAAGGGAAATTTCAAAAAGCTTTATTTCGCATTTGAAAAACAATTCGCCCCCTTCATAGCGCTGCGGGGATCCGCCTCCCTTGACGGCATAAGCCTCACAATTGAGGGAATAGAGGGCGGTGTTTTTACCGTTAATGTGATACCCGAAACAGTCAAAAGAACAAATTTGTTAAAGAGAAACACCGGTGACGCGGTGAATTTTGAGGCCGACCCGCTGGCAAGATATGTTGTCAGCAATATGGATAAAGCAGGAGAAGGCATTACAAAGGAGAAACTGGAAAAATGGCTGTAAAATTTTCAAAAATAGACGACGCTATAAAGGATTTCCGCAGGGGGAAAATGGTTGTAATTGTTGACGACGCCGCGCGGGAAAACGAGGGCGATCTCGTGTGCGCCGCCTCAAAAATAAGCTCCGCGAAGATAAATTTTATGGCTAAGCACGGGCGGGGACTTATATGCATAGCCATGGAAGAAAATGCGCTTGCACGTCTGAATCTTAATCTTCTCTCGCGCAGTTTTAACGCCACAAATCCCAGAGAAGCGGCATTTACGCTGTCCTGCGACGCTTCAAAGGGAATAAGCACTGGAATCAGCGCCGCGGATAGAGCCAAAACGGTGATGTCGCTCGTTTCTCCGTCGGCAAAACCAGCGGACATAGTGTCGCCGGGGCATATTTTCCCTCTGCAGGCGCAGAAAGGCGGCACGCTCGTGCGCGCGGGGCACACGGAAGCCGCCGTGGATATGGCGAATCTCGCGGGTTTGATTCCGTCGGGCGTTATATGCGAGATAATGAATGACGACGGCACGATGGCGAGGCTTCCGGACCTGGTGAAATTCAGCGCCCTGCACGGCCTTCGTCTTATAAGTCTCGCGCAGATAATAGAGAAACGCCGGCAGACGGAAAAACTCGTGGAAAGGGTGTCCGCGGCGTTGCTCCCGACCAAGTTCGGCATGTTTACCGTTGTTTCCTACAGAAGCAAAATATCCCAGGAGGACTTTGAAAGCCGCACGCATGTGGCTCTTGTCAAAGGCGCGGTCCGAGGAAAAAAGAAAGTGCTTGTGCGGGTCCATTCGCAATGCCTTACAGGAGATGTGTTTCATTCCTTGAGGTGCGATTGCGGAATTCAGCTTGAAGAGGCGATGAAGAAAATAGAAAAAGAAAAGTTAGGTGTGCTGCTTTATATGAGGCAGGAGGGGCGTGGAATAGGCCTTGAAAACAAGATAAAGGCATATTCTCTGCAGGACGGCGGCATGGATACCGTCGAGGCCAATGAGGCGTTGGGTTTTGAGGCGGATTTGAGGGACTACGGAATAGGCGCGCAGATTTTGGCGGATATCGGTTTAACCACGATAAGGCTTATGACCAACAATCCCCAAAAGGTGAAAGGCCTGTCCGGTTTCGGCCTTAGCGTCGCCGAGAGAGTGCCTTTAAAAGTGGAGGGCGGTTCCGCTCATTGCCGCCATTATCTCGCGACGAAAAAAGCGAAGCTGGGGCATCTGTTGTGAAAAAAATTAGTGCCGGAATTATGAGGATTATGTATAATAAAAAAGGCAATTTAGAAGGAGCGGGAAAGTTGGTTAAAAAACAAAATATTTTAAAGGGATTTGCGCTTTTAGTTATGATAGCGCTGTGCGGCTGCGGGGGCGGCGGGCCTGAGCTGACCGAAAAGAGAGATTTAAAAGCGCAGGAAAAAAATCCCGCGCTTCAGGAAGGCAATTTAAAATTTCCCGAACGAATTGACCAAATAAATAGTCAAGTTAACACGGCGGAAATTAAAGCGAATCTCGCGGGGCTTCGAACGGCTATTTCTATTTATTATAATGAAAAAGCAGGTGTTTCCCCGTCGTCACTTGAAGAATTAAGTCCGCGGTATATAGCGAAAATTCCGGAGGGAGATTGGGATTATAACCCGGCAACGGGGGAGCTGATTTCAAAATCACATCCAGAATGGTAGAAAAAAGCAATAGTTACCAAAGCAGTGGCGGGCGTATGTTAAAGAGCATGTGCCGTTAAACGCTTTTATTTAAGATGGATAAAAAAGAACTGATAAAAAGGCTGGAAGATATTGAGTGGGAAGATTTTGAAGTCAAAGAAGCAAAGTCAGAAATTCCCAAAAGCAGCTGGCCGACTGTTTCCGCATTTTCAAACACGTCGGGGGGCTGGCTGATTTTCGGTGTAAAAAAGCTCGGAAAAAGTTATGAAATTACGGGAGTGCGGAATCCGGAGAAGATAGAACAGGATTTTACTACAGCGTTAAGAAGCGGAAAATTTAATAAAAAAATTAAGCCGCTGTGTAAGAAATATGACTTTGAAAAGAAAACGGTTTTAATATTTTATATCCCCCAAAAGACAAGCAAGGACAAGCCGGTTTATTATGGTGAGACAAACAAAAATACTTTTATACGCACCGGTTCAGGCGACCAGCGCGCCACAGCCGAGGAAATTGATTCTTTTTATCGTCACGCCGCTTTTGAGGACAAGAACAAAGAGCTTACATCGCTTAAATTGAAAGATTTGGACACAAAGACAATAGAACAATTCCGAAACTTTTTCGCGTCAAAAAATCCCGCGCATAGATATTTGAAATTAAAAGATAAGGGCTTTTTGGAAAAAATGGGGGCGCTTAAAAACGACAGAGTTACTTATGCGGGGCTTTTAGTTTTTGGAACTGAAGATGCTTTGGGCAGTGAACTTGTAAATTACAGGATTGATTACATTGAAATACCGGGAATATCCTTTTCTGACGGAGAAACCCGCTATACTTTTAGATTAAATTCAGAAAAAAACCTCTACCGGTCATTCTTTGATATTTATGAGCGGTTAAGTCCGAAAATTGAAGTGCCGTTTAAACTTACAAACGGGGTGCGCGATGATGACCCGCCTCATTTACAGGCATTGAGAGAAGCTCTGGTAAATCTTTTAATGCATACCGATTATTTTAGTCCCGCTAATGCGCGCATAAGGTTTTTTACCGACAGGATTGAGTTTTTTAATCCCGGAGGTTTGCCCAAACCTCTCGAATACATATTAAAAGAGGACTATTCTCAGCCGAGAAATTTTTATGTGGCGAAAATGTTTAGATTTTTGAAGCTTTCAGAAGGACAGGGAAGCGGATTCCATAAAATGATTAACGGCTGGAAGAAGTATTATAAAAAACCAATCATTGAGTCCGGCTTTGATTATTACAAAATAGTTTTTCCGTTAAAGCCGTCTAAAACTAGGGAGAAGATTACGGATAAAACTACGGATAAAACTACGGATAAAACTACGGATAAAACTACGGATAAAACGCAGAATATTATTGCTCTACTCAAACAAAATCCCTTTTTTACGGCAAAGGAAATTGGTGAAAAGCTTTCTCTTACAGAGGAAGGGGCGAGGTATTATCTTAAAAAATTAAGAAAATCCGGCGCGATTAAAAGGACAGGGAGCAGAAGAAAGGGGAAGTGGGAGCTAAAAAAATAATATGTTAATCCGGAATTATTCATCATGAGAAGATTTTTGGTTGTGAATAATGCCGGTTAGATGGTAGAATGTGGAAAACATGGGAGGAATAAATGAGAGAAGTGACAGGTAATTTTAAAGGCGATGGAAAAAGAGTGGGGATATGCGTGTCCCGCTTTAATGATTTTATAACAGGGCGGCTTCTCGCGGGGGCGCGGGACGAGCTTATCCGCCACGGTGTGCGCGACGAGGATATTGACTGCGTGTGGGTGCCGGGAGCTTTTGAGATAGGTACTGTTGCCAAAGCTATGACGGACAAGGGCTACGACGGCATTATCTGTCTCGGCGCGCTGATAAAGGGCGATACGCCGCATTTTGATTATATTTCAGCGACACTGGCCAAAAGCATAAGCGAGCTGGGAGTAAAAAGCGGGATGCCGGTGATATACGGTATCATCACCGCCGAGAATCTTGAGCAGGCGATAGAAAGAGCGGGAACGAAAGCGGGAAACCGCGGCTCGGAGGCGGCGAAGGCCTGCCTTGAAATGATGGACCTGATGGCGAAGATATGACGAGACGACAGGCGCGAAAAAGAGTGCTGGACTGCCTTTACGAGGTGGAGCTGGGAAAAAGCGCGGATGAGTTTCTCGAGCAGTACAGCGACGACAAACATTACGGCTTTATTAAAAAGTTTGTAGAAACAGTAAGCGAAAATACCCAATTTTGCGATGATATTATCTCCCGCTATTCCAAAAACTGGGAGCTGGGGAGAATAACCAAAGTGGATAAGCTGATACTCCGCATGGGAATCAGCGAAATAAAGAAGATGGATATAGACAAGCGCATTGTCATTAACGAGGCGGTGGAACTGGCCAAGGTCTATTCAACGGAGAAATCTCCGGCTTTTATAAACGGCATACTGAATAGGGCGGCTAATGATGAAGAAAAGACAGGGGGGGATGGAAAATGAGCAGTTTTTTGAAAAAAATATTCGGGGGCTTCAGCGCATCCAGAATAGAAAAGACTTTTGACAATGAAACAAGCGCAACTCAGTCGTCAAGATGCAAATTCTGCGGCCAGACAATAGTGTGGAAAGACCTTAAAAACGGCAAGCGATGGCCGTTTGATCCGCGCAAAGTGAACTGTGCCGACGATGAAGGTAATATTTTTCTCGCATGGGTGCCGCATTTTCAAACATGCAAAAAGTGGCGTCGTAAGAGAAAAACCGGCTGAGCTGAGGTTTTTTTCTCAATGGTCAGGGTTTCGGAAAGAATAAATTTTCTCAGGGATGAGATACGCCGTCACAACAAACTTTATTATGCTCAGGATCAGCCCGAGATATCGGATTCCGAATATGACGCTTTATACGCGGAGCTGAAAAAACTTGAAAAAGAAAATTCGTCTTTAATAACCTCTGATTCCCCGACGCGGAGAGTCGGAGGGGAAGCTATGCCTTCTTTCAAATCCATTCGTCACAAAACGCCCATGCTGTCTCTGGAAAACACTTACAGCGGGGACGACATAAAAACGTGGATAGAAAGAAACCGGAAACTTGTTTCCGGTGGAGGCGTAAGTTTTGTCGTGGAGCCGAAAATAGACGGTATCGGCATTTCGCTGACTTATGAAAAAGGCGTTCTTATTCTCGGAGCCACGCGCGGCGACGGAGTGACAGGGGACGATGTCACGTCCAATATCAAAACGATAAAATCCATACCTCTTGTTCTTTCGGGAAATTTCCCCGAATATCTTGAGGTGCGGGGAGAAGTGTATATGAGCAGGAGCTCTTTCAGCGCCTTAAATGACGAGCGCACCCGCGCGGGTGAGGCGCTTTTTGCCAATCCCAGAAACGCGGCGGCGGGGACGATGAAACTTCTTGATCCCGCAAAAGCCGCGGAAAGAAATCTTGACTGTTTCATCTATCAGGCGGGCGTCATCGCGCCTAAGACTTCGCTGAAAACACATTGGGAAATGCTGGAATATTTTAAAACTCTGGGTCTGCGGGTGAATTCCAATATCAGAAAGTTTGATTCCATTTCAGGCATGTTGAAATTTTTTGAGGAATTCGCCAACAAAAGAGAGGCCCTGGATTATGAAGTGGACGGACTGGTGATAAAAATAAACGAGATAGAGCTTTACGATGTTCTGGGGTCCACGCTGAAAGCGCCGCGCTGGGCCTGCGCTTATAAATTTCCCGCGGTGCAGGCGAGCTCTGTTCTTCAATCCGTGGATATGCAGGTGGGGCGCACTGGTGTTGTAACGCCGGTGGCGAATCTTAAGCCCGTTCATCTCGGAGGTGTTGTCATAAAACGAGCGACGCTTCACAATTTTGACGAAATAGCCCGTCTGGGCCTTAAAATTCACGACAGCGTCTGGGTTGAGCGGCGCGGTGAGGTTATTCCAAAAGTCACGGGAGTTATTGTTTCAAAAAGAACAGGGCAAGAAGAAGAAATCGTCGAGCCGGAAATTTGTCCCGCCTGCGGAAGCGTTCTCTACAAGGATGATGAAAATGTCAGAATTGTGTGCACGAATTCTTTCTGTCCCGCCCAGCTTGAAAGGGGCGTCGCTCATTTTGCCTCACGCAAAGCGATGGATATAGAAGGGCTGGGGGAAAAAGCCGTGCAGGCGCTTCTCGTAAATTCCATGATTAAGGATGTTTCCGATATATACGCTCTCACCGAAAAAGAGCTTCTTCTGCTTCCTCTTTTCAAAGAAAAAAAAGCCGCCAAACTTCTTGAAGGAATAGATAAAAGCAGAAATCGTCCGCTTTCAAAGTTTCTTTTCGCTATGGGAATACCTTTTTCGGGCGAGAAGGTGTGCCGTCTGGTTTCACGTCATTTCGGCTCACTGGAAAAAATTATGTCCGCGGATGAAAGCGCGTTTGAGGAAATAGAGGGACTCGGTGATGTCAGGGCGAAAGCCATAGCACGGTACTTTTCTCTTCCGGGAACAAAAACAATACTCGCAAAAATGAAGTTGCGGCGTGTCGCGCCGGAATCGGATTCAGCGCCTGTGTCGGATAAACTCGCCGGAAAGATTTTTGTTTTCACGGGGAAAAGCCCTATGCCCAGGGAAAAGGCGCAGGAGCTTGTTATGGCGATGGGTGGGAAGACCTCCGGTTCGGTGAGTGAAAAAACGGATTTTGTCGTGGCGGGAGATAAATCCGGAGCTAAATACAAGACGGCGCTGAAGCTCGGCGTGAATGTTATAGATTTTGAAGAATTCCTCAAAATGACAAAGGAGAATTGATATGAACGAAATTTTGAATAAAGTTTTTTTGATGAACACTGTGAAAGATTATATTATTTCCGCCGGGATGCTGGCGGCGGGTATTATTGTTATTAAAATGGCGCGGGCGCTGATTATAAAACGGCTTAAGGCGCTGGCTGAAAAAACAACCGCGCAATGGGACGATATGGCGGTTGCTCTGCTTAACGATAAAATTTTTCCGCTGCTTTATCTGGGAGTTTTTTATATCAGCGTAAGAATTCTTAATTTAAGCGCCGCTCTTTTCAGCGTTGTCAAAATAGCTGGCACTGCGGTTTTTATTGTCTTATTAGTGCAAATAATAATTTCCGCGATAGCTTTATTTATTGACATGTGCTGGGTCAGCCGCGACGAACGTGTGCGCAAAGAGGGCCTCGGCGGCATAATGACAAGCATCAAGCTTGTTGTGTGGTTGGCGGCGTTTCTATTTTTTCTTGACAATATGGGCATTAAAATTTCTTCGGTGCTGGCGGGACTGGGCATAGGAGGCATAGCGATAGCGCTCGCGGCGCAGGCTGTTTTAGGAGACCTTTTCAGTTATTTTTCAATTTTTTTTGACAGGCCTTTCGGTGTTGGGGATTTTATAATCGTCGGCGAATACATGGGAACGGTTGAATATATAGGAATGAAAACAACCCGCATCCGCTCACTCGGCGGAGAGCAGGTGATATTTTCAAACAGCGATCTCACAAATTCAAGGGTGAAGAATTACAAGAGAATGCTGCAGAGGCGTGTCGTGTTTAAGGTGGGGGTGACATATCAAACCCCCGTGGAAAAATTGAAAATAATTCCGGATATTATAAAGAGCGCCGTTGAAAAAGCGGGCAATACCGTGTTTGACCGTTCTCATTTTTTTTCTTTCGGAGCTTTCAGCCTTGATTTTGAAACTGTTTATTATGTCGCGAGCGGCGATTACAATCAGTACATGGACGCCCAGCAAAAGATAAATCTGACTCTGAAAAAAGAGTTTGAGGAGCGGATGATAGATTTTGCATATCCCACGCAGTTGGTTTACCTCAATAAGTCAGTAAGTTAATGAACGTCTCAGCAAGTTGCAAGAAGAGTATTCTTATTGATACAATGCCGCCTGCGTCTGCGGACGCGGATTTAAAAAAATGATTTATTATATTATCACACTGATTGTGTCATTCGCGGTGACGGCGGCGCTTGTGCCGTCGTGCATGCGTCTTGCGCGAAAGTTCAACATAATTGATTTCCCCAACACGGCGGTCAAGACACATTTTTCCGCGATGCCGTATCTGGGCGGAGTGGCTATTTTCGCCGGTATTATTTTGTCTCTATCGCTGATACGTTTTATCAGTAATTTTCCCACGGGAACTCTTTACACGCTAAGGGGTATTTTTCTGGGTTCCGGAATAATTTTCCTATTGGGCCTGTCGGACGATGTTTCGCCGCTGGATTACAAACTGAAATTTTTTATTCAAATGATAGCCGCGTCCGTGCTTTTCAAATACGGCATTTCAATAAAATTATTTACCCAGCCTCTCTTAAACTATTTTTTCTCGATGCTGTGGATTCTGGCGATAACGAACAGTTTCAATATCATAGACGTTATGGACGGGCTAAGCGCGACATCTCTTATGATGTGCTCGCTCTTCTTTTTTATGGTGTCTTTCCCCAGCGAGCAGATATATGTTAATTTCGCTTCTCTGGCGGCTTTTGGGGCCGCCGCCGGTTTTCTCGTTTACAATTTTCCTCCCGCCCGGATATTTATGGGCGATACGGGCAGCCTCACATTGGGATTCATAATGGCCGCTGTTTCTCTCGGCGCGGAGTATTCAACGGTGCACCCCATAGGCGTGTTCGCGCCTCTTATCATACTCGCTATTCCTCTTTTTGATGTGATATTCGTTATGATGCACAGGGCCCGCCGGGGGCTTTCTCCTTTCAGGGGGTCAAAGGACCATTTCGCGCTCAGAATGCTGAATCTTGGGTTTACCAGAGAGCAGATACTTTTCAGGGTGGCCGTTACGGGTGCGGTTATGGGAACTGGTGCCTGGCTTTTGACGATTGTCCCGATGACATGGGCTTTCGTTTTGTGCGGCGCGGGTTTATGCGCGGGTATTTATCTGGCCGGATGGCTTTCGGTAATTGATGTGGAAGACTTCTGATGGATAGGTCAATAATAGAAACAGTAGGGGCGTTAGCGTCGCTGAAAAATGTGCTTATAACAGGTCATTCCGGGCCCGACGGTGATTCCATCGGTTCCGCTCTTGCGCTGGCGTCTTTTTTGCGGAGGCTTGGCGCCAGAGTGACCATTTGCCAGAGTGACGCTATTCCCCGTGAGCTAACTTTCCTCGGGACTTCGGGAATAAAAACGCCTGAACGCCCGTGCCTTGAGGGTCGTGACGGAATAATTTTTCTTGAATGTTTTATACCCGAAAGAAGCGGTTTCGCTTTCACTAAAGAGGAACTCGGCTCACTTGAGGTTTTTAACATAGACCATCACCCCGATAACAGAAATTACGGGGATTATAACATAGCCGATTCCGAAGTGTCGTCGGTGGCGGAGATAATATATCAGTTTTTCGTTCTGCGCCGCCTGCCGCTCCTCAAAAGCGAAGCCGCGGCGCTTTTAACGGGCATTGTCACCGACACGGGAAGGTTCTCTCAGAAAAACACCACGCCGGAATGCCTCATCATCGCCGCCGAACTTATCCGCGCCGGAGCCAGCATAAGCAAACTTTATAATCAGATATATGGTTCTCAGAAACCAGCGAGAATAAAACTTCTCGCGGAAACTCTCGGCACAATAGAGATAATAAACGGCTCCGTCGCCTGCATGTGGACGGACAGAAAAATGCTTGAAAGAACCGGCGCGGTTTACGGCGATACGAAGGATTTTATAAATTACGCGCGAGACCTGGACGGAGTTGAAGCGGCCTGTTATATCAGGGAAGCGGAAAAAAGAAAAATACACATGAATTTCAGGTCTCTTAAAAAAAACATTCTGCCATTTGTTAAAAAATTCCACGGCGGCGGGCACAAACTCGCCTGCGGAGTAACCATAGACGGTGATTTTAATAAGATGAGAGCGCGTATTGCCTCTGATTTCGCGGATTACATCAGCTCCGGCAAGTTGAAACGCCGCGCCGCGCAGAAATAGCCGGAAGTTTTGTGAAAGCAGCCACCGCAAAAAAATCGGCACGACACATCGCACCCGCGGTTGCGGCGACAATAGGAATTTACGACGGCGTTCATGCCGGACATAGAGTTGTGCTCAAAGAACTTCTGAAATGCCCCGGCAGAAAAAAAGTCTTTGTTTTTTTCAGCAATCCCAAAAAATCCGGCGACATAGTAACGAACGCCATGGAACGGAAGAATATTCTCGCGGAGATGGGGCTCGACTCCGTCATGCTGAAAATAGAACAATACTGGAAGATGAGCGCCGGGGATTTTTTGAAAAAGGTGCTCATAAAAAAATACAGGGTGCGGCGGCTCGTTATCGGCGAAGATTTTGTCTTCGGCCGGAAAAGAGAGGGCACCGTCGGGAAACTTAAAAAATGGGCGCGTGAGTCAGGCGTCGCCGTTTCAGTGGTGAAGACAAAGACTCTCGGCGGCTGTAAAATTTCAACAACGCGCATCAAAAAACTTATTTCGCATTCGAAAACGTTCCTCGCCGCGCAACTGATGGGCAGGCCTTACACCGTTTCCGGAAAAAAGGTGCGGGGGAAGGGTATAGCGGGGACGCTGGGTTTTCCTACGGTAAATCTTATTCCCGAAAAGCATAAAGCGGTGCCGGAGGGCGTTTTCACGGCGGAAGTGATATGTAAAGCCGGCCGTTTTCCGGCGGTGGTCAACTCAGGGAGCGCTCCGACGTTCGGCATTAAAAAAGTGCTTGAGTTTTACGCTCTTTCGGGGTATTCTCCGGAAATTTTGAAATGCGGAAATTTCAAAATATTGTTCGGAAAATTTATAAGAAAACAGAAAAAATTTACAACAAAGGAACGCCTTGCCGCAAGAATAAAGAAGGATGTGCAATTTGCTGTTGCCAGCGGAACGGATAAGAGTTATTATCAAAGAATTAGGTATGGCAAAAATTGAGTTTTTGGAAGTGTTAAAAAAATAGCAGGAGGTTTTTAAAATGAAAAGAGTGTATCACTTCATCGGCAAAAACGCCGAGGGTAACGCAAAGATGAAAAATGATCTTGGGGGCAAAGGGGCGAACCTTGCCGAAATGGCGAAAATAGGCGTGCCTGTCCCTCC
>VMTI01000073.1 GCA_013791675.1 bacterium
GCAACTCGCTAAAGAAAAACGCCCTGACCTGCCTATCAACATTGCTATGATCCCACCTGTCGACCTTTGTTCCTTACTTAAGAAAAAAATTGCTTTTTCAAATAAAAGGGGTTATGATGTGTCTTCCCTTCCCTTACGAAAGATAGCTTTTTGATTGTGAAATTATTACTGCAGTTTTGAATAGAAAGATTGAAATGTCTTATTGTAAAGCACCATCCCCAATTATTACTAATATTTTTTAATTACTTCTTTCATTAATATTTCATTTTCTTCTGGTGTAAGTGGTATATTTTTAGGTCTACCTGGAAATAATTTTTCGTATGTTTCTATAAGCAAAGTTGCTCTTTGCGTCATTTCATCAAGTATAACGGGAAATTTAAACTTAATTACTTTAATATCTTCCTTTCTGTTTTTTATGTTTTCTAATAAATTTTTGGCTTCCGAAAGCGCTTCTTCCCCCCGGTCCATAATATTCCTAAAAGAACCCTCGTTACTATCTACTAAACCTTTATGCCAACTATACAGCCTTTTAATTCCCTCATTAAATAAACGAATTCCAAATAAATGGTTTTCGTATTTTTTAATCGCTGTTTCAAAATCTGTTATTGTGTTATATTTTCCTCTTTTTATTATTTTTTTAAGCATTCTAAAAGTAGCATTTTCCGGGGGAAGTCCAGCTATTTCCCACTTGGTACCAACAAGAAGTATATAAGCAAAAATTAAAGAAACATCTCTTAAAATATCACCAATAATAGGTGTAGGTATAACGATAAGACCTATTAACATACTTGAAATAAAACAAGCGGGAATAGCCCATAAAAGATGAAATTTATTTAAAGAAGAGAAAAGAAAAAAGATTACAATTATTAACAGAAAAATTGTATGTAAGAATACTAAAAAAGAAATGGATATGCCGCGTTTTGCACTCTCTCTTGCCCCATACAAAGAAAAAATAAAAACCGATAAAGCAATAGTCCAAATAATCCATTGCAAAATAATCATATTAAAATCCTTTCGTCAAATATAAAACTATCAACATATTTATGGAACATCACGTCCCCCTTGCTCATCTTCAATATGGTAATCTCTCTCACTAATATGACAAACAAAGCGCTGCCCACCATTGCTAATAGCCAACTTGCGATATTGAAAAATTTATATTGCCTCAAGTTTGTAATATTTATTACAAACACAATTAAAAAATTAAGCCAGAACCAAAATGCTATGGTATGAACTCGTTGTTTATTCTCTTTAAGATATCCAGAGTAAAAGCAATACAATACAACTGGAGTAATACAAATCAAGCAAAATATCGGGAAAATATTATCAATAAATGTTTCCACTCTGAATTATACAAAATGCGGAGCTAATTCAAAAACGGAATGTTACTATTTTTGGTGAAACTTATAAGTATATTTTGGATTTTAAAATGCTAACTAACAGAATACCGGTTAAACTTCGGAAGGAAACAGGGCGACACCCGCCGGATTTATTTGCCTATGCAGAATTTTGAGAATATCTCGTTAATCATTTCTTCTCTGAATTCCCGTCCGGTTATTTTGTCAAGTTCACCGAGGGCTTTTTCCACAAGCCAGACGCTTTCGGCGGGCCTTTTGGTCAGAATTTTTTCCGCTTCTTTTATATTCAAGAGACAGTTTTTGAGGCATTCGGCCTGGCGCGCCGAGGTGACGAGAGTGTCATCGTCGGAAATAAATGAGCCCGAAACAAGATGTCCGGCCAGGCGCTTCTTAAGTCCGTTGATGCCATATCCCGTGAGGCAGGATATATAAACGAGGCCGAACCCCGTTTTCTTCTCCGGCTGTTTTTTCCCCAAATCCGTTTTGTTCCCCGCCATAATGATTTTTCGGCGGAATGGCTCGAGGAGCCGGGCAATATTTCTGTCTTTTTCATCAGTTTTTTTTGAGGCGTCAAACACGAATATGATAATGTTCGCGTCGGCTACGGCGTCCATGGTTTTATCCATGCCCATTTTTTCAATTACGCCGTTTGGTTTTTTTCTTATACCGGCGGTGTCATAAAGTTCCGCGGGGATTCCGCCGATTTCAATGCTCTCCCTGATTATGTCTCTTGTTGTTCCGGGAATGGATGTGACGATTGCCCGCTCGGATGAGCTAAGCGCGTTTATGAGTGATGATTTTCCGACATTCGGTTTGCCAGCGATAACTATTTTCACGCCTTCGCTCGCGAGTTTTCCGCTGTCGTATCCCGAAAGCAGTTTTTGGCTTTCCGATCCGGCATGCGCGATATTCTTTTTTATTTTCGGCAGGCTGACAGTGATATCGTCTTCCGGAAAATCTATCGCGGCGTTCAGTTCCGCGGCGGAAGAAATAAGAAGTGACCGCAGCTTGTTTATTTTTTCCGAGAGTTTTCCTCCCATCTGCGAAGCTGATATTTTTGCCGCCTTTTCACCGCGCGCGTTTATTATGCCGGCGACGGCTTCCGCCTGCACGAGGTCTATGCGCCCGTTTAAGAAAGCCCGTTTTGTGAATTCTCCGGGTTTGGCGGATCTCACGCCGTGTTTCAGTATGAGCTGATATATTTTTTTTATTACCACGGGCCCGCCGTGCGATGAAATTTCCGCGACGTCTTCGCGTGTGTAGCTTCGGGGGCTTTTCATAAGAAAAACAAGAACCTCGTCTATCACTTCCCCGCCGTCGTGTATATGGCCGTAAGTGATGGTGTGGGAGGGAATGCGTTTTATTTTTTTACGGTCCGCAGGTTTGAATATTTTCTCAAGGATTTTTATTGTGTCTTTTCCGCTTATCCGGATGAGCCCGACGCTTGAATGCCCCCACGCGCTTATGGGCGCGGCTATGGTATCGGGATAATATTTTACCCCTGCCGCACTGCCGGTAAGCACTTCCGCCCCGGTCATTTTAATTTTTTCAGTAAAAGGTGTTGCGCCAGGGTGATGACATTGCTGGTCAGCCAGTACAGGCCCAGCCCCGACGGAAATTTAAGAAATATAAATGTAAAGAAGATCGGCATCAAAAGCAGCATTTTCTGCTGAGGATCCGTTATGCTTAGTTTCTGCTGAAAAAACATTGTGGCGCCCATAAGAATAGGTAAAGGCCCAATCGGCCATGACCCTATGAAAGGCAGAAAAGCGGGCAGATGGCCGAAGAGCATATCCGGCTTTGAAAGGTCGGTGAGCCAGAAAATGAAAGGCGCCCCCCTCAGTTCCACGAGTTCCTGCAGCATTGTAAACAAGCTCCAGAAGATAGGTATCTGTATTAGCACGGGAAGACAGCCGCCGAGAGGATTCACTTTCTGCACACGGTAAAGATTGAGAAGCTCCTCGTTCATGCGCTTGGGGTCGTCCTTGTGCTGCGCTTGCAGTTTTTTAACATAGGGCTGTATTCGTTTCATGGCCTCCGCAGATTTTATATTTTTCTTTGTCAGCGGAAACATAAAAATCTGGATAATCAGCGTTAGAAGGCATATCGCCCAGCCGTAATTGCCGAAAATGCCGTAAAAGAAATGAAGTATCTGCAGAAAAAAAACGCTTATAAAGGAAAACAGCCCGAGGTTCAGGGTTTTCTCAAGACCGATTTTTCTTTCAGAGAGCCTGTAATATGATTTTTCCGCGGCAAGTATTTTTAGTGTCAGCGAATTTCCGTCAGAAGAGAAAAGTATTTCAGGAACAGGCTGCTCCGGGTCGCAGGAGAAAGAAAGTTTTCCTTCGGGAAAGAAGGCCAGTATGAAATATCTGTTTGATACGCTTGCCCATTTATATAAGGACCGTTCAACCGCAGCGGAAATTTTTTTTACTTTTTCACCGTTGTTGTAATAAAATTTCTGCAGTTTTCGTTTTTCCTGTTCCTCCATAAGTTCGGGGTCGGAGCCGATTCCGCCCGCCCATGAGGCGCGCACTTTCTTATTATTAAGCGCTGAAAGATTTACCAGCAGGAATTCGTTATCAAAGGAGTAAACGGCGGAAGCTGTTTTGTAAGAAACCAGTATTTTATTTCCGGTCTTTTTAACAATAGGATTTTTGAGTTCGTCCTCGCCCGCGTAAAGATGAAAAGGATTTGTCTCGCCCTCTTTTATAAGATTGACTTCGCCGTTTGTTTCCTTTATGTAAAGGCTTCGTATGGCTCCGGTTTTTGTTCCAATCAGGCATCGCGTCGTAGAATTTGATATTTCCAGAGTGCTTTCCTTCTTATGGGAGGGGATTGGTGAAGGAATTTCCGTATCCTTCGCGGGGCTTGTTTTAATTGAGGAGGGAGATTCTTTTTCATTGAGGGTTACTTCTGTTTTTTGGGGAATAATTTCATTTCCGGCGTTTTGTTTTTTTGAAATTGCCCCCCACCACAGAGCCAGCACCAAAAATGAAAGAGCAACCGCGAGAGCCGAGCGTTTATCCATATCGTTCATAATATTTCTCCTTAATTTTTAATTGTGCCGTCTTACGGCATATCAATTCCGCCGCGCGAGAAAGGATGACAGCGCATCAATCGCAGAAAACTTTTGAAAGAGCCTTTTACGATACCGTATTTTGCGATGGCCTCAAGAAAATAATTTGAGCACGATGGATAAAACCTGCAGGAAGGCGTTCTCGGCACTGCCTGCCATATTTTCACGGGAAAGCTTATAACGGTTTTCAAAAAATTCATAAACATTTCCTGAGGACGTCTTTGAGGCACCGCGAAAATTCGCCGTATTCGGCCGGCGGCGCTTTCCTTAGCGTCACACAGATATCACTTCTTTTTTCCATCGCCAGGGCTCTTGATGTTTCTCTTATCCAACGTTTTATTTTATTTCTTTGCACGGCCAGCGGTATGATCCGTTTGGCTATTCTTAAACGGACGCGTTTCCCCTGCGGCTGATCTCCCAGAACAAAACATCTGAAAAATTGATTTTCTGTGAATTTATTACGGTGTGAGTTTTTTTCTGCCTTTCTTGCGTCTTGCATTCAAAACATTCACTCCGGAAGATGTCTGCATCCTCTTTCTAAAGCCGTGTTTTTTCGCCCGCTTTTTTTTATGTGGCTGATAAGTTCTTTTCATAGGACATGATTCTTATAAAAAAAACAGCTTTTGTCAATAATCATTGAATATTACATGCGAACGGGAATGCCGTTTTTGAAGAGATATTTTTTAGCCTCTGCAATGGAAAATTTTCCAAAGTGAAATATTGAAGCCGCCAGCACCGCGTCGGCCTTGCCTCTGTTCAGAGCGTCTTTGAGATGAATCAGCTCGCCCGCTCCGCCGGAAGCTATAACGGGTACCGTGACAGCGCTTGACACCGCTGCTGTTAATTCTATGTCAAAACCTGACTGGGTGCCGTCTTTGTCCATACTGGTGAGAAGTATTTCGCCGGAACCCAGCGAAATAGTTTTTTTCGCCCATTCAATTACATCCATTCCCGTAGGTTTTCTTCCGCCGTAAGTATAAACTTCCCATTTTCCGGGGGCTGTTTGTTTTGCGTCAATTGCCGTGATTATGCACTGGTCGCCGAATTCCCTCGATGCCTCACGGATAAGTGAGGGATTCTCAACGGCCGCGGTGTTTATGGACACTTTGTCCGCACCCGCCTTAAGAAGATCCGAGATATCCGAGAGTTTTCTTATGCCTCCCCCCACTGTCAGGGGGATAAAAACTTTTTCGGCTGTTTTTGCGACGATTTCAAGCATTGCGGGGCGGTTTTCCACGGACGCGGTTATGTCCAGATAAACCAGCTCATCCGCTCCGGCTTCCGCGTAGGCGGCGGCGATTTCCACGGGGTCTCCCGCGTCCACAAGATCAACAAAATTAACTCCTTTTACCACGCGCCCGTTTTTTACGTCAAGGCATGGAATTATTCTTTTCGCCAGGCCGTCTTTCAGACGCGCTTTTGAATCATTCATTGGCGGCCTCCGCATTTTCTTATAAAGTTTTTCATAATTTGAAGTCCGTTGTTTCCGCTTTTCTCCGGATGGAACTGCATCGCCCAAAGATTGTTTTTCACAATGGATGAAGTGAAGCTATCTCCGTAGTTTGTTGTTGAGGATACGATAGAGGAATCTTCGGGAGTCACATAATACGAGTGAACGAAATAAAAATAGGAGCCGTCGGCTATTCCCTCAAACAATTCTGTTTTTTGCTTTTGAAACCTTATGCGGTTCCATCCCATATGGGGGATTTTCAGATTGTTTCCGAAAAGTTTCACATTGCCTTTTATTATGTCCATGCCCTTAGCTTCGCCGTGTTCGGAGCTTTTGGTAAAAAGCATCTGAAGCCCGAGGCATATTCCGAGGCAGGGTTTGCCTGAAGCTATTTGAGATTTGATAATTTTTACGAGATTAGCTTTTTTCAGATTGTTCATTCCTTTTCCGAAAGCCCCGACGCCCGGTATAACAATGCCATCGGAGGATTCTATCTTTTTAATTTCGGAGCTCACCCGCACAGATCCGCCCGCAAGCTCCAGAGCCTTGCTGACGCTTTTGACATTACCCAAGCCGTAGTCTATAACGGTTATGGAGGGTTTTATTGCCATCTTTTGTGAAACCACCACCATTGTCCGGGATCTTTTCTTATGGCTTGCTCAATTTGAGCTGTAAATTTCTGCGTGTTTTCGGTCTCATCGTTTCCGATAGGGATTGCTTTGCCTATGGTTATTATATGTTTTGCGCCTTTGCGAATAATGAAAGCCGGCAATACTGTTGCTGAAGTTCTTCGCGCGAGGGTGTCTGCTCCGGGCGCGGTGAGTACATTTCTGCCGAAAAATTTTGTCTTTATGCCGTTTGAAAATCGCTGGTCCACAAATATAAAAAGAGAATGCCCCGCGTTGAGTTCTTTAAGCGATTTTTTCAAAGCAATGAAACGCGGTTTGTAATATATGATGGTTTTGAAAATATCTTTGGGATTGGCCAGACGCTGCCGGTAAACATTGAACATGTCTTCCACATGTTTGTTGGATAGGGCCTTAAGTATAAGGTGCATATCAAATTTATCCAGAATGAATTTGCACACCATGATAGGGAATTGCCCTATGTGCCCGGAAATGAAAAGAACAGGCCCTTTCTTCAGCGCCTCAGTATAGTTTTCAAGGCCCCTATATTCAAATCTGCGGTTGATTTCAGCGGGGCCGTGCACATAATAATATCGTATTTCCAGAACGCCTCTGATTAAATTCTGAAAAGATTCCAGGGCTATTTTTCTCTTTTCCCTCTTTGTTTTTAAATTACCGAAAGCTTCATCAAGATTTCGGAGAGCAACCCGTCTTCTGGCGAACAAGATCAAATAACACAAGTAGCCGAGTATGTCCGCGAGCTTGTTTAAAAGGTGTATGGAACACGGCGTTATCAGGAGAAAGAACAATTTCAATTTAATGAAGAGCATGAAATCCAGAATTTCTTTTGCGTTATTTTTTATTTTCATATTTTCTTTTTAGCGGGTGAGGGGAATCGGACCCCCGTCTTCAGCTTGGGAAGCTGACATTCTGCCATTGAACCACACCCGCGAAAATTAAATTCAGTTCCTCTCTCTCATCCCAGCATCCGTTCGGCGCTTTCCATATAAACGCTTATTATAAGCCCCAGCATTATATAAGTTGCCATGAGGTTGGAACCTCCGTAACTCATAAAAGGCAGAGCCAGGCCTTTTGTAGGCAGCAGCCCCAGGCACACCGCTATGTTGGCGAAAGCTCCCAGCGCTATAAGAGAGGTGAGGCCGCCCACGAGTATTCTCGAAAACTTGTCTCTGCACCTCTTCGCCATTTCAAAACCGATTATAACAAAAATGACGAATAATAAAAGAATTAGAGAGGAACCTATAATTCCGAATTCCTCGCAAATAACGGAAAAAATAAAATCCGTGTGCGCGCATGGAAGATACATTAGTTTTGAAGTTGAGGATCCCGCTCCCTTCCCCAGTATACCGCCTGAAACGACGGCGATAAGTGAACGGGTAAGCTGGTAGCCTTCGTCGCTGCTGTACTTAAAGGGCTCCAGAAACGCCGTGATTCTGTCCTTGCGGTAGGAGGTGCCGAAAACTGCCCAGTAAGCGAAAGGAAGGCCGGTTAGCACAATAGCAATTAGCCTGCTCACAGGCACTTCCGCTAGAAAAAATACTATAAGGAAAAGCGCAATGAGCATGAGAGTGCTTCCGAAGTCAGGCTGGCTGTACACAAGTGCCAACAGCGCAAAAAGCAGAATCAGCGGGCCCGTCAGTATTTTGTAATCATCCAGTTCACCCCTGTGCCTGTCCAGATAGTCCGCCAGATACATAACCCATACCACTTTTAGGAATTCACTTGGCTGCACCGCGACGGCACCCGGTAGAAACAGCCATCTGCGGGCGCCTTTTACCGGATGCGTTACCCCGGGTATGAGAATGGCTATAAGGGCTATGACTCCCGCAAGCATTGCCCATGGTATCGCCCGGCGCATGCTTTTTATATCTATTTCCCACAGGGCAAAAAATATAACGCTTGACGCGGCAAGCCACATCAACTGTCTTAGAAAATAATGATAGGGATTGTTAAGCGCGAAGGAGCTCGTCACAGAAGTTATGTCAAGTATCATAATCAATCCCGCACCCGACAAAAAATACGAGACTAGTATGAAAACTTCTTTTAAGTAAGATTTTTTACCCATTTCTTAAAAACTTTCCCTCTTTCCTCAAAATTGGAAAATTGGTCAAACGACGAGCCCCCGGGGGACAGCAGTATAGTATCGCCCTGCGAGCTTTTTTTAAGCGCCGCCGCGCAGGCGTCCGTAAATTTTTTCACCACGGACGTTTCTGTTTTTCCGCTAAGCTCTTTTGCTATTTTTTCGGCGGACTCTCCGTAAGCGACAAGCGCTTTTACATTTTTCATATGCTTCGCGAGGGGTTTGTAAGGGCTGCCCTTGTCGCGTCCTCCCATTATTAAAATCAGCGGCCTATTTATGTTTTTAAGAGCGAACATCACGGAGGAAACATTTGTGGCTTTTGAGTCATTGATAAAAATCCGCCCGCGATATTTTCCTGAATATTCAAGACGGTTATTAAGCGGTATGAAATGATATACCCCGCGGCGTATTTTTTCGGATGAGACATTCATCGCGAGCGCCGCTGCGGCCGCCGCGAGAATGTTGGTTTTGTTGGCTTCAAAAATCAGTTTCATTTTATCGGCGTCGTAAACGAGCTCTTCGGCGCCGGAAAATTTTTTCGCGGCCTTAGCGGAAAAACACATTTTAGCGCCTTTAAAATATATGTCTTTTCCAAGTTTAATGATTTGGGAACCCTCACGGTACGCGATTCCGGAAACGGCAATATCATCGCGGCGAAGTTCCGCGAATATGCTTTTTTTTACCGCTGCGTATTCTTCCATATTTTTGTATCTTGAAAGATGGTCATTGTCTATGTTCAGAAGGATTCTCACATCCGCCTTAAAAGCTTTGCGGGACAGATGTTTTTCAAGGTTATAGCTTGAGACTTCCGCGACTAGAATGCTGTTTTTTTTGAATTTTCCCAGAAGCCCCGCGAGAGGGATTCCTATATTACCTCCGGGGACGGCGCTTTTCCCCGCCGAGGAAAGTACGCTTGCGGTCAGGGCCGTGACCGTTGATTTGCCGTTTGTTCCTGTGATAAGAATTTTTTTAACGTAAGATGGAATGATAGAATAGGCGAATTCAAATTCCCCCGCAACGGGTATTTTTTTTTGTTTCGCGGCGTGGACAAACTCGCTTTTAGGGTTTATTCCGGGAGAGAGTATCATCATATTGATTTCCGCGAGCCGCTCCGGAATTTCGCTTTGGAGAATAAATTCCGCGCCGGGGACTTTGGTTTTCTTAATATCGGAAATCATCACCCGCGAGCCTTTTTTAAGGAGAAAATTAGCCATCGCTTTTCCGCTTTTCCCCGCTCCGCACACGAGGATTTTTTTGTTTTTTAGTTTTATCATCGCACTTTCAGCGTCAGGAGAGCAAAAATTATGCAAAATATGCCCATTATCCAGAACCTGACTACAACTTTTGATTCCGGCCAGTTTTTGAGTTCAAAGTGATGATGCAGTGGCGCCATTTTAAAAAACCGTTTGGAAGTTTTTTTGTAATACAGCACCTGTATTATAACCGACATAGCCTCGACAACAAATACGCCCCCCGCGACAACCAGCAGCGCCTCCTGTTTTATAAGCACCGATATAGCGCCTATTATTCCTCCCAGCGGAAGAGAGCCGGTGTCACCCATAAATATTTCAGCTGGGTGGGCGTTAAACCAGAGGAACCCCAGCCCCGCACCTATGATTATGGTCAAAAAAATCGTCAGTTCTCCGGCCTGAGGCACATAAGAGAAATTAAGATAATCGGCGAATTTTACATTTCCGGCTATATAGGAAAGTATAGCAAAGGCAGCGCTAACCAGCATGATGGACCCGATGGCGAGGCCGTCAAGGCCGTCGGTTAGGTTTACCGCGTTGGAAGATGCCACAACTATAAGCGCTGTGAAGAAGACATAAAAACCGCCTATTTGCAGAAGAATATTCTTGAAAAATGGAATGCTTATTGCTGTTTGGCCTCCGGGAAATGCCGGATGAAAAAAAATATAAATTCCCAGGGCGAGCCCCGTCGCTGTCTGAAATATAAGCTTGCTTTTGGCGGAAAGGCCTCTTGAGGCATGAAGCTTTATTTTTTTGTAGTCATCTATAAAGCCGCACAGGCCCAGGATAAAAAGCACGCCGACGACTATGTATGTGAATTTACAGTCCAGCCGCATCCACAGCAGCGAGTTTATTATTATCGCGGGAATAAGCACAATGCCGCCCATTGTCGGCACATTCGCTTTCTTGTGATGATTCACGAGCGAATCTTCTCTTACGGCCATAATCAGTTTTTTGCTTTTGAAATATTTTATCCACAGAGGCACCGCGAAAAACACAAAAGCAAAAGAAGTTATTATTCCTCCGAGCGCGCGGAAGGAAATATAACGGAACAGATTGAATCCAAAGAAAAATTCTTTTAACGGAACTAAAAGCCAATAAAACATTTAACCTCCTGTTTTAACCGGACAGCAATTATAGCCAAATTTCAAATACATCATTTTTGTTTTTTCAATATTTTTTTCACGGTTTTTATATCGCTGTAAGGTATTTGTTCACAGCCTACTATCTGATATTCCTCATGGCCTTTTCCGGCTACCAGTATTATATCGCCTTTTTCCGCCATCGCTATGGCTCCGCCAATTGCTTTTTCCCGGTCAAGCTCCACCTTCCACGGCGGACTTTCAGAGGCGAATTCAGCCGCGGAGTTTTTTCTCATCCCCACTTCTATGTCCAGAGCAATGGCCTGAGGATTTTCGTTTCGCGGGTTATCGGAAGTTATCCACGCGAAATCTGAGTTTTCGGAAACGATTTGCCCCATCACCGGCCTTTTTCCCCTGTCCCTGTTTCCGCCCGCGCCGAAAACGGTGATAATTCTTTTTTGCGTCAGAGGTCTAAGCGACTGAAGGACATTTTTCAGCGCGTCCGGAGTATGAGCATAGTCCACATAGACGGTAAAACCGTCCTCCGATTGTATTCTGCTGAGCCGTCCGATGATATCTGTAATATTTTCAAGGCCATTTTTTATATTTTCAGCGCTGAAACCTTCTTCGCGCGCAAGAGCGAAAGCCGCCAGAGCATTCATTACGTTGTGTTCTCCCGGCAGCTTAAGTTCAATTCTGATTTTTTCTTTTAGGCTTTTCACATCAAAAATTATTTTTGCGCTGTCAAAGCTTATTATTTTTCCGCTGTAATCCGATTTTTTTCTTATACCGTAGGTGACTGTTTTTAACGGAAGCCCCGAAATAATTTTTTCCGACCATTCGTCATCGGCATTTATTACCGCCAGAGCTTCTTTGCCCCTACTTTCATAAACTTTTTCAAAAAGTTTCCTTTTTGCCGCGGCGTAGTTTTCCATGTTTCCGTGCCAGTCAAGATGCTCCCGCGAGAGGTTTGTAAACACGGCCGATTTAAACGAAAGAGCGTCAGCACATTTTCGGTCAAGTCCCTGAGACGATATTTCTATAAAACAGCGCTTTCCGCCATCCGCGGCGAATTCGGCAAGAAGTTTTGATATATCCGCGGATTCAGCTGTCGTGTTCGGCAAAGCGTAAATTTTGTTTCCGAATCTGTAATTGATGGTTCCGAACACCGCGCTTTTTTCGCCCGCGGATGCCGCGATGCTCTCCAGCATATAAGTTACAGTCGTTTTTCCGTTGGTTCCGGTGACACCGTATAAATTAATTTTTTTTGACGGAAATCCGTAAAAGGCTTCGGCGAGGCGCGCCATGGCCTCTTTCACATTCTCCACTTTTATTTCCGGCACGCCGGAGCCGAGGAATTTTTCGGCGACGATCGCCGAGGCCCCTTTTTTTACGGCGTCCGCGGCAAAGGCCTCGCCGTTTTGCTCGGTTCCGTGCGCGGCAAAAAACAGAGCGCCTTTTTCTGTGCGGCGGCTGTCATAAGAGATGCTTTTTATTTCGGCGTCACCGCCGGATCTCGCACGCGGAACAATTCCTGATTTTAAAATAAGATCGTTAAGCCGCATTTTTTTTCTCCTCATATATGAGCTCCGGCGCGATTCCGTATATGTCTATAATTTCTTTTACGGTCTGGCGAAAAGCTTCCGCGCACACTGTTCCGCCGTAATAATTTTCCTGAGGCTCGTCCAGCGCGATAAAGATTACGAATTTCGGATTTTTTTTCGGAAAAAATCCGCCGAGTGAAGCGAAATAGGCTTCTTTTGAATATTTACCGGCCTTTGTATCAAATTTCTGCGCGGTACCGGTTTTGCCGCAGATTTCCCATCCCTGCATTCTGACTTTGGAGGCGGTTCCTCCGTTTACTACATGAAAAAGCATTTCCTTAACCGTTTCCGCTGTTTTTTCCGAGATAGCGCGGCGTATTTTTACGGTTTTCGTTTTGTAAACCGTTTTGCCGCCGGATCCGGTGATGGTATCCAGTATATGCGGCTTTATAAGGATCCCGCCGCTGGCTATTACCGCGAAAGACTGCGCTATCTGAAGCGGTGTTGCGGCTATTTCCTGCCCGAACGAAATGTAGTAAAGAGACGTGAGTCCCCAGTTGTCAATTCTTTTTAGCATGCCTCTGGCTTCTCCGGGAAGCTTTATTCCGGTTTGGCAACCGAAGCCGAAATCGCGAGCCATTTTATAAAGTTCATTTTTTCCCACGATATTCCCTATTTTGCACGTGCCTATGTTGGATGAGAATTTTATGATATCGCTCATGCTGAGCCAGCCGTAAGGTTCGTGGTCATTTATTTTTATTCCCGAGAACTCAAAGGTGCCGTTTTCGCAGAAAAATTTGTCTTCGGGTTTTACGAGGCCCGTTTCTATGGCTGCGGCTGCCGTCACTATTTTGAAAGTTGAACCGGGTTCCATAGCGTCTGAGATAAGAGGGTTTTTGAGTAGTTTTTCGGAGTCGATCCCGGCCATGACAGCTGCGAGAATCTCCCCTGTTCGGGGATCCATAACTATGCCGTAGCCGGCTTTGGCTTTGTAAAGAGATACAGCGTCGTCAATCTGCCTGTACAGAAATTTTTGGAGCCTGCCGTTTACGGTCAATTTTATGCTGTCGCCGGCGGAATGGAGCATATCGGGATCATCGCTCAGAAGGAGTTTGCCGGATGCGTCAATTTCTATTATCTCGCCCTGTCCGCCTTCAAGAGATTGATTAAATTTATATTCTATGCCGCTTGCCCCCGCGTTTTCATAGTTTGTGAAACCGCAAATAGGCGCATAAACCGTGTTGTCAAAATAAACGCGTTTTTGTGAGGGGATAAATTCCAGTTTTTTTGCTATCGGGTTTTCCCTGAGAATTTTTGTTTCCTCCGGAGAAAGAAATTTAATCAGAAGTTTTCGCTGGTTGTTTTTTTTCGGGGGTTTCGATTCGGCTCCGGTACGGAGCAGGAAATCTATTTCTCCGGAATTTAATTCCGCGTCTTTTTTCAGAAAGACGCGCGTTCCGCGTATGGATGAAGCTATGATATCTCCGTCGGAGCTGATTATATTGCCGCGAAGTTTTTTAACGCGCCCGAAAGCGCGCATAGTGGATGTGATAGCGGATTTTCGGACGGCGTTGAGATATATGATCCTCACGCCCAATGCCGCGAAAAGCATCGCGAAGAATACGCTGACAATGGTGAAGCGCGCGTTACTTTGAGGCATTTTTTTTATTTCCGATGAGGAAAATTATTTTTTCCGGTTCGGCCCTTCGGAGATTGAAATTCTGATTTATGAATTTTTCTGTTTTTCCCGTTTCCGTGTAATTGTTGATTTGGTTCGCGAGTGTTATATTCTCAAAATTTTTTTCCTGCCATATCACGTTGAGAGCGGATATCTGGTAACCGGTTTTAATAGTTTCCGCGCTCTCCGCCACGATTATTCCTATAAGTATCAGCCCCGCAGCGCTCCACAGAGCCCCTGTTTTAAGCATCTCGCCGTGTTTGCTGCTCGGGTCGCCCCTGCGCGGATTTGTCATATGATTTGCGCGGCTCTCAGCCTGATACTTCGCGCGCGAGGCTGAATCCGGCTCTGCGCGTAAGACGCTTTGACGGCTTTTTTTGTAAGAAGATTAATAATGCCGTCAGAGGCGAGTTTTTTAAGCGAATTTTTAACAATCCTGTCCTCAAGACTGTGGAAGGTGAGAAACACGCACCGGGCTCCGGGTTTCATTATTTCCGGCAAAAAAGAAAAGGCCGCTTCCACATTTTCTAATTCTCCGTTTACGAAAATCCGCAGAGCCTGAAAAGTTTTTGTAGCCGGATGTATTTTTCCCCCGGGAGCGCATTTTTTTATGATTTCAGCCAACCGGGAGACGGTGTCTATTGAACCGTTGCTTCTGGCTTCGGCGATGCGTTTTGCGATGCGCCTGGACCGGCGTTCCTCGCCGAATTTATATATGATGTCCGCGAGCTCTTTTTCGGGGTAGGAGTTTATGACATCCCACGCCCGCAGGCCAGTTCGGCGGCTGTATCGCATATCAGGAAAATCGTCCTTCATGAAACTGAAGCCCCTGTCTGAATTTAGCTGATACGTGCCGACGCCGAAATCAAAAAGTATGCCGTCCGCTTTGGGCAGTTTTCTTTTTTTGATTACATCGGGCAGTTCCGTGTAGCTTGAATTTTCAATCATTACCCTCTTTTCGCGGAACAGTTTGTTTTCGTTAAGAATTCCGCAGAGGTCTTCGTCCAGATCCGTCATCAGCAGAGCGCCGTCGGCCCCGAGTTCATTCAGTATGACTTCGGAAAGATAGCCCATTCCCGCGGTGGCGTCTATGTAGAAGCCGTCTTTTTTTATGTCCAGATAGCTGATAACTTCTTTGCCGAGGAGCGGGCCTTCTTTCATAATTTGATATCCAGTTTTTCCGCGTAGCCGGCGTAGGTTGTCATGTTTGCGTTCTCGTATTCGGCGAATTTCGCGGGTACCCATATTTCGTAAAATGGGCCGATTCTGATAAGAAGCAGTTTTTTCCCGATACCTGATTTTTTTTTGAGAGAAAGAGGAAGAAGAATACGATTGTGGGAATCCGCTTTCGCGGGGCACGCGTGCGCGAAAAATATTCTGAGAAATTTTCTGTTATTTGCAGAGGCATAATTGAGAATTGATAATTTGCCTTGTATTCGCCGCCATTCTTTTTCGGGATACATGAAAAGGCATCCGTCCAGGCCGAGCGTCAGATGGAAGAGCTTCCCATCCTTGAGCAGGGCTCCCGGCACAGAAAACCTGGTTTTTGAGTCAAGTTTATATATGTTTTTAACGTTTATCAGCATTCTCCCACTTTCTCCCACCGCCTATCCATAAAACTATAAATTAAACGGCGCTTTCTGTCAATAAGTCCCGCCTGAAGCAGGGGCTGAATTTGAATTATTTCTTTTTAGTTTTCGGCTGTTCTTTTTTGATTAATTTTATTTCGTCTTTCGCGAATCTGTTATTAGGATTGATAATCAGTATATCCTTGCAATTTTGCAGCGCCAAATCGTACTGGCCGAGTTCCCTATGTGTCTCGGACAAATTTAACAGCGCTAGTGCTTCGAATTCTCTCGGATATGCTTGTCTGGCTTTCTCAAACCACTTCACCGCTTCATTTAATTGTCCCTTCTTTTTCTCAAACCTTCCTTTTAAAATAAAAATTCCGGAATGGTCTCTTTCTTTTAACAGTCCATCTATAAGCGCTCCCGCAGTATTCCACTTATCATCTGAATTAATTAATATATTGGCTTTATATCGTTTATGCTCATAGCTTTTCGGATATTTTTTGATTTCTTTTGCTACAAAAATTAATCCTTTATTGACATATGCGCTCTTTTTCTTATGCTCTTTTTTATAGTCATATGCACTAACAAGCATGCTGTAAACTCTTGCGCATGACATGGAAAGATCTAAATCTTTGCTTCTCTCCAAAGCCGTTTCACAGTAAGAAATCGCTTTATCCATTATCACCCGTGTAATAAAACAGCTGAGCATACGCTATACTTGCTTCCGCATATAAGAGAGTTGTTCCGTCAACTAATTCATCCAAAGATTTTAGTTTTTCTAAAGCTTTGTCATATTCTCCGATTCTTAATTTGTGGCCAAAAACTCATAAAATAAACAACTCTTTTTTGGTATTTTTTATCCGCATAAGTTAACGCAATTTGGTACTGTTTAACTGCCTTTGAATACATCCCTTTTACATAATAGTTATATCCTTGATCCTTATATAAGGACGATAGGCTATTATTATCTAAATCCTTTTTGTTTTTGAACATAGTATTGGCAAGGTCAAACGCGCTTTCATAATTCTCCATATTTGAATAAGTGCTCATTAAAGACAAATTAAGTTGATTAGTCTCCGCGGCGGCTTCAAGTCCTTTCTTCAGAATTCGATAAGCGGACTCATAATCATATGCTTGTTCTTTATAATAGGAAGCCGCGAAAATATAACCTCGTTCATCTTCAGGAAAATATTCAATGATCTGCTGCGCAATTTTAAAAGCGCTTGCTGCGTCTCCGATTTTTGTATATATAAAATACATATTGAATATATGACCATTCATTACTATAATAAAGTTCTATGCATTTCTTGAAATTTTTTATTGCATCTTCATAATTTTCTAGTTTTTTTTCGCAATATCCGAGATTATCATAATACTTCCATTGCCCGTATCTAGATAGGTCGTCTTTCTTGATTTTCAATAATTCCTTTTTGGCGCTACTATATTCTTTCTTCCTGACAAATTTTACCACTTCTGAGAAAACCTCTCTCTCATACGGTTGCATCTCGTCTGAATGCGCAAGTTGTCCGCTTGCGGACATAATAATCAAAACGCAAAAAACAAATTTCCAGCCTATTTTAGAATTTATCATTTGCACAATTGTAGCAAAAATATAGAAACAATGAGCGAAAATTTCCATAAGCCTTCGCTGTTGTTGAACAGGAAGGGGATGTTTTGGTATTATACAAATTATGAAACGATTTGATTTTCTTAAAACGCTGAAAGAGCAGCTTGTTATTTTAGACGGCGCGATGGGTACGATGCTTCCGGACGCTTCTTTAACGAGCGCTGATTTCTGCGGACTTTAACGCCGGATTTGAACGAACTTGAAATTAATTATAAATCCCTGAAAAGGCTCAACTGGAAGATGCCGAAAACTGATGAAAGTGAATTCCGTGAAAAAGCGCGGACGTGGCTTACCCTTGCCCGGAAAAACAAATGGATTGTGCCTAAGGGGATAATTGCCGTGTTCCCCTGCGAAGCCTGCGGCTCAAAACTTTTTATATACGACCCGGTCCAGTGTGATAAAATTTAGGGGTAAAGGGAAAAATAATGATAATAGATAAAATTGAAAATTCTAAACTATATGTAAATCTTGGGGCAAAAATAGCTAAATCATTTGCTTATATAAATGAAACGGATTTGTCCCGAATAGCGGTAGGTAAATATGAAATTGATAATGGCAATATTTTTGCAATTGTTCAAAAATACGATACAAGAGATCAATCTGAATGTAAACTGGAAGGACATTGGAAGCATATGGATATTCAATATATCATTTCCGGAGTCGAACTTATTGGAGTAGCGACCTTGATAAATCAAATCCCCGTCTATAGAAATGAAGAAGAAGATTACGCTTTATTTGAGGGTGATTCCACCTTACTTAGAGTTGAGACAGGAATGTTCGCAATATTTTTCCCCGATGATCTTCATATGCCCGGTGTTAAATTAAACCAAATCTCTCCAGTGAAGAAAGTTGTAGTAAAAGTGCGGATTTGAAAATCAATTAGCTGAGTCCGGTACCGCATGAAAATATAAGCCCTCTCTCTCAAAAAACACTTTTGATTCTTCGATAACACTAACGTCTCTTAAATTGACAATGAGGACTTTTATTTGATAGATTTACCTCTGAAAAGCGGCGCGGTACCCAAGTGGCTAAGGGAGAAGTCTGCAAAACTTCCATCCGTCGGTTCGAATCCGACCCGTGCCTTAAAATTGTGATGATTTGGTTATACGTTCTGCCTATCGGTTTATTTGCTAAAGGCCTGGTATCGGAGCGAACCGCGTTACGGCAGAAATAAGCGAGTATGAAATATTAGCGGGTGCGTAGCTCAGTTGGTTAGAGTATCGCCTTGACATGGCGGGGGTCGCAGGTTCGAATCCTGCCGCACCCAATTATAGATTTTATGAAAAAAAACGTTCTTATAAAATTTTATGTTAACAAACGGTTATCAATGGTGGAAACGGCAGTTTGCTTGAATACAACGCCGTCCAAAATTTATTATTGGTTAAAAAAATATGACATCCCTCGCCGTTCTCGAAGCCAAAGCGCTTATATTAAGCATAATCCCGGATGGAATCCGTTTAAAATCAAACAAAAATTAAGCTCAGAAGAAAAGCAAATGAGTATAGCTGCTCTTATGCTTTATTGGGCAGAAGGAAATAAAAGCAAGAAAAGCGTGGTGCAGATTGGCAATCTTGATTATAAAATATTAAAGATTTTTTTGATTTTTTTACGAAGAATTTGCCGCGTTAAAGAAGACAAAATAATTCTTTATGTCAGACTTCATCATAAATTTGATGCTTCAAAAGCTCAAAAATATTGGTCAGATAAGCTATCTCTTTCTTTAGATCAAATTCGGATGTATAAACATAGAGATGAGAGGAGCAAATTTAATAAACAGTGGTCGCAAAATGGTATTGCCATGCTTCAATTCAGCAACACGGAGCTTAAAAAATTATTTGACAAAAAAATAGACAGCGTATATAAAGGGATTTTAAAAAATGAACGAAAATAAATATTCTCTTGACACTTTGAGGCATTCGGCCGCGCACATCATGGCCTATGCCGTGCAGCGTCTGTATAAAGACGTTAAATTTGCCATCGGCCCTTCTATAGAAAACGGTTTTTACTATGATTTTGACCTCGAAACCGCCATAAATCCGGAAGATTTTAAAAAGATTTCCGATGAGATAGAAAAAATTGTTAAAGAGAAAGTGCCTTTCAGGCGATATGTTATGAAAAAAGACAAAGCGCTGGAATTCTTCGCGGCAAAAGGCCAAATATATAAAATGGAACTTATAAACGGCATTACAGATGAGGAAGTGACCTTTTATGAGTTGGGGGATTTCACGGACATGTGCCGCGGGCCTCACATTGAAAATGCGCACGAACTCAGAAATTTCAAGCTGATTGATATAGCCGGCGCTTACTGGCGGGGTTCTGAAAAAAACAAAATGCTGCAACGCATATACGGCACCGCGTTTTTCACGAAAGATGAGCTTATGAATTATGTAAAATTCCGCGAGGAAGCGAAAAAACGCGATCACAGAGTAATAGGCAAACATCTTTTCAGCATACATCCCGAATCAGGGGCTGGCCTCATACACTGGCACCCCGATGGAGCGCAGCTTCTGGATACAATAGAAAGTTTTTGGAAAAAAGAACATTTGCTTAACGGCTATCAGCTAGTGAGAACGCCGCATATAGCCAGCGAGGAGCTTTACCGCATTTCCGGCCATCTGCAGAATTATGCTGATATGATGTATTCAAGCATGGACATAGAAGGCAAGCCCTACAGAGTGAGGCCGATGAACTGCCCGGGGCACATAAAGATATATTCAAGTTCGCTGCATTCATACAGGGACCTTCCGGTGAGGATTGCCGAGTTGGGAACGGTTTATAGGTTTGAAAAAAGCGGCGTGCTTCACGGCCTGCTGAGGGTGAGAGGATTTACGATTGACGATGCCCATATCATAGTGGAAAAAGAGCAGGTGATGGAAGAAATATGCCGGGTTTTTGAGTTTACGCTGAAAATTCTTTCGGCTTTTGGTTTTAATGAGTTCAAAGTTTATATATCAACCCGCCCCGAAAAGAAATATGTCGGTGAGTTGAAAGACTGGCTTGTAGCTGAGGAATCTCTCAAAAAAGCTGTTGAGTCAAAAAAGATAGAATATGAAATAGATGAAGGCGGCGGTGCTTTCTACGGCCCCAAAATAGATGTTAAGATAAAAGATGCCCTTGGCAGATTTTGGCAGTGCTCCACTATACAGTTTGATTTTAATCTTCCTGAGAGATTTTCGGTTTTTTATATAGACGAGAAAGGCGAGAAAAAAACGCCTTTTATGATACACCGCGCGATTTTCGGCTCCATTGAGAGATTTGTGGGAATGCTCACCGAGCAATATTCCGCGAATTTTCCCGTGTGGCTGTCTCCGCAGCAGCTCAGGATTTTGACCATAAGCGATAAGCATGAACCGGCGGCGGAAGAAATGCTTAAGAAATTAGTCAATGCCGGAATCAGGGCATCGCTTGACAGCAAAAATCTTAGCTTGAACAAAAAAATTAGAAACGCGATTAAGGAACATGTGTCTTATATAGGAATAATAGGCGATAAAGAAGCTGAAAGCGGCAGAATTTCAATCAGAGACAGAAAAGCTGATATAGGTTCTTTTAGCAGCGACGAACTGATTGAAAAATTTCGGTATAGCTGTGAAACCAAAGCGGAAAAATTATAGTGGGGTCAGGTCTTGACAATTCGCAAGTATGAAGGTATACTATAATTGGAAATGTTAGATATATTAGAAAACCTGAAACAGACTGCAAAAAAATCGCCTAAGCGCATTATTTTTCCTGAGGGCGATGATGAACGCGTAATTCGCGCGGCACAGGTTTTAGCAAAAGAAAAACTTGCGGAGCCGGTGCTTGTGCGAAGAGATGCCCTTCCCGGAATAGAATGCCTTAACCCCGGAACTGACCGCGGCTTGGACAAGCTGGTAGATGCTTTTTATTCCGCTAACGAAAAAAAATACGAATCGCGAGCGCTTGCCGCTGAAGCTCTCCGTTCACCTCTTTTTTACGCGGCGATGAAACTTAAGACCGGCGCGGTTGACGGTTTTGTCGGCGGAGCGGACAGCTCTACCTCCGAGACCGTCAGAGCGCTGCTGCGGTGCGTGGGATTAAAAAGCGGCGCTAAAATTCTTTCCAGTTTTTTTCTTATGATTATTAAAGACAAGAACCTTCTTTTCGCGGACTGCGCGATAATACCCTCTCCTAGTTCGGAACAGCTTGCGGATATAGCTCTTCAGACAGCGCAGTCATATAAAACTTTCGTAGGGGACGAAGCAAAAGTCGCGCTGTTGTCATTTTCAACACTGGGTTCGGCAACGGCTCTCTCGCCCGGCAAGGTCCGGCGGGCGTATGAAATACTAAAAAATGAAAAACGTGATTTTGAGTTTGTGGGCGAGATTCAGGCCGATGCGGCGCTGGTGCCCGAAATAGCCGTTAAAAAAACCGCCGGAGTGTGGAAAGGCTCGGCAAATGTTCTAATATTCCCGGATTTAAACAGCGGCAATATTGGATATAAACTTGTTGAGCGGCTTGCGGGGGCCTCAGCCATAGGGCCGATTCTGCAGGGGTTGGCGAAACCGGGCAACGACCTTTCGCGCGGTTGCTCAGAATTTGATATAATCAGCGTAGCGGTTTTTACCGCGGTGCAATGCGGAGCAAATAACTAATGGCAAAAGAAGAACAAAAACTGGGTAAGAAAAGGCTTGGCGACCTTCTGGTTGATGTAGGCATCATAAGCGCGGAGCAGCTTCAGACGTCGCTGCAGGAACAGAAAGAGCGCGGTGGAAAACTCGGCCAGATTCTTATGGCAATGGGATTCATAACCGAAGATGTGCTTCTTGCCTTCCTCGGAAAACAGTGTAATGTGTCTTATGTGAGTCTTAATGAATACGGAGAAATTTCCGAAAGCGTTATACAGACGGTGCCTGAAACCATTGTCCGTCACCAAAAGCTGATCCCAATCGCGCTGGAAGGCGGAGAGTTGACGATAGCCATGAGCGACCCCGCCAATGTTTTTGCCGTTGACGACTTGAAAATGATGACCGGCAGAAATATCAAAGTCGTAATTGCCAGCGAAGCCGAAATAAAAAATGCCATAGACAAATATTACGGAGCGAAAGGCTCCATGGCGGATATTCTCAAGGAAATAGACTCCCCTGGCGGTTCCGACGAAGACGTGGAACTGGTTAAGGACGAAGACGCCGGCTCAGATATAATAGCGTTAGAAGCTCAGGGAGAAGATGCTCCTGTAATCAAAATAGTAAATTTAATTTTAAGCGGCGCCGTGGCCGCCGGAGCCAGTGATATTCATATAGAACCTTTTGAAACTTCGCTGCGCGTACGCTACCGTATCGACGGCGTCCTTCATGAGGTTACCGCGCCTCCGAAAAAACTTCAAAACGCTCTTTCAAGCCGCCTCAAAATCATGGCAAAGCTTGATATAGCCGAGCACCGTCTTCCGCAGGACGGCAGAATTAAAATAAAGGTGCAGAACAAAGGTATAGATTTGCGTGTGTCGGTTCTGCCTACGGCTTTCGGCGAAAAAATAGTGATGCGTATTTTGGATCCCGAATCTCTGAAACTTGATCTCACATTGCTCGGGTTTGATGAGGATTCACTTAAAATATACCATAAAAACATAGACGTTCCTTACGGCATTGTTCTTGTTACGGGCCCTACAGGTTCCGGTAAATCGACGACTCTTTATTCCACGCTTTCCACTTTGAACAAACCGGACGTAAACATAATGACGATAGAAGATCCTGTCGAATACGTTCTTGAGGGAATTAACCAGGTGCAGGCCAACGCTGACATCGGTTTGACTTTTGCGGAAGGCCTTAAATCCTTTCTCCGGCAGGATCCCGATATCATAATGGTCGGTGAAATCCGCGACACGGAAACGGCGGAAATCGCCATAAACGCCGCGTTGACGGGACATCTTGTCTTTTCCACTCTCCACACCAATGATGCCCCGGGCTCAATGACGCGTCTCAACAATATGGGGATAGAGCCCTTTCTGACGACCTCGACTATTGTCATGGTGATAGCCCAGAGGCTTGTGCGGTTAATTTGTCCGCGCTGCAAAGAGGAATTTGAGATAGAATATGATAAAGTAAAACACCTGGGTATAACTCCGGAAATGGTGGGAGGAAAATCTAAAGTCAAGCTTGCCCGCGGTACCGGTTGCGATCTTTGTTCCAACACCGGTTATAAAGGCAGACACGCCTGCTATGAAGTTATGGAAATGAATGATAAAATAAGAGATCTTGTGCTTGAGCGCGCCCCGACGCATCTGCTTAAACAGATGGCCAGGGAAAACGGTATGAAGACTTTGAGAGAGGCCGCTGTTATAAAACTGCTCAACGGTGTGACAACGCTTGAAGAAGTGATGCGCGTAACTTTCACCGATACCGAATAGATGGAACCTCGCGCAAAAAGCATAGGCTATCGGTAAAAAAGGAGATATTGATGGTAGGTATTGATCAGCTTTTAAAAGAAATGATGGAGAAGAAGGCTTCGGATCTTCATATTATAGATGGCTGCCCGCCGGCGCTTCGGCTTGACGGAGAAATCGTGCAGATGGATTACGAATCTCTCACTCCCGAAAACACGCAGACGCTTGTTTACAGTTTGCTGACGGAAAAACAGAAAGCGAAATTTGAATCGGAAAGCGAGCTTGACCTCGGTTTCGGCATCAAAGGCGTGGGAAGAATAAGAATGAATGTTTACCGTCAGAGAGGCGCTATTTGCGCCGCTATGAGAGCCATCCCGTATGATTTTATGACCTTTGATGAGTTGGGTTTGCCGCC
>VMTI01000072.1 GCA_013791675.1 bacterium
CACGGATATATTCATGAAAAGAAAGATGGGATTGATTATTTCGTCACAGGCGGCGCCGGAGCCAGGCTAAGAATGGAGAACGCGTTTTATCATTACATTAATGTTGAAATTGAAAACGGGAGCGTGAAATATTATACAGTAAAGGTGTCTAACCTTCCCGATTTCCGCTGGCTTGCGTATTTTTCGGTTAACGCGTTAATTTTGGCCGGTGTTTTTATTCTGCTGTAAGAAGGCAGGCGATACTTTTTTTTACAAATGGTTTTTTAATTAGTATAAGGAAGAGCAAAAATGATTAAACTTATATGCAATCCTCAGGCGAACAAAGGGCGGGGTGCGAGGCTGATACCGCTTATTGCCAAAGAACTTGGAATCAATATAAAAGATGTTTGTATAACTTCCGGTTACGGCCATGCGGAGGAAGAGGCCCGTCACGCCGTTCGTGATAATTATAGCGGTGTTGTGTGCGCCGGCGGCGACGGAATCCTTAACGCCGTAATAAACGGCGTTTTGACTTCTGACAAAAATGTTAAAGTGGGATTTATACCTATGGGCATGAGCAATGTCGCGGCTCTTTCGGCGGGCATTCCTATGGATATACGGGAAGCTTGCACTGTGGTAAAATTGGGATACAGCGAGAAATTAGATATAGGCCGTATAAAATCTGACGGGCAGGCGGCGCGGTATTTTTTTACAATGGCCGATTGCGGTTTGACAGCTCAGGCCGTTTTGGGCGGAGAATCAAATCAGAAAGTTAAAAAAATATGGGGGAGGCTCGCCATACTCGGCAACGGATTTTATTATGGACTGAAAGATAAATCCATACTGCTGAACATAAGTTTTGACGGCAGAAAAGAAAAGGCGTATCTTCTTATAGCGGCAAACGGTTCTTATTACGGCGGGAAATACCGGATTGCGCCTGCGGATATGCAGGACGGGAAACTTGATCTTTGTTTGTTTAAAAGCGGCGGCAAAGCCGATATATGGCGGTATTTTACGGGTTTCCTGAGGGGCAAACTTGCCGATTACGACGATGTCAGATATTTTAAAGTCAGCAGGGTTGATGTTTGCTCTTCTCTTCCGGTAAGTTCGCAGATAGACGGTGAACCATATCATTATACGCCTTGCCGGATTGAGGCTATTCCGGCGAAATTATCTATGTTTTTGCCGCGGCGTCTTGATCTCGCCGAGGCCGCCGGATAAAAAAATTGTAAGAATAGGGAGATAAAATGAAAAAGAATCAAAAGAAAAAAAATTCGCGTTTCTGGTTTTTTGTAAGTATCGCCGTGGTAGCGTTTTTCTCGCTGAGATTTGCGGCAAATCATGTCAGGGGCGGTAATTTTAATACCTCTTTCGTAGCCGAGGCGCATGCCGAGGACGTCAGTGTGAAGTCGGCGGCAGGGCCCGCGGCTTCTGCTTCATCAAAAATAGGTTCACGCCAAAAATTGAATACGCCTTTGTCGGCGCGGCTTATCAGTTTTTTCGGGATTTTTGTTCTCGTGATGATAAGTTACGCGATGTCGGTTGACAGAAAACACATAAACTGGCGGCCGGTTCTGTGGGGGATAGCCCTTCAGCTGATTTTCGGGCTGATAGTTTTATCCGATACCGTCGGGGTTTTTTTCTTTACCGTTGTGGATTCCGCGGTTAATATTCTTCTTTCATTCAGCGAAGAAGGCGCGGCTTTTGTTTTCGGTAAGCTCGCTTACGGACCGGGGGACATAAGGGGCATGCAGCAGGGAATGTTTTTCTTTTTTTCCGTGCTTCCGACAATTGTCTTTTTCTCGTCGCTGATGACGATTCTTTATCATTTAGGGATAATGCAGGCCATAGTGGAGCAGATAGCAAAGGTGATGAAGAAAACGATGAAAACATCCGGTTCGGAAACGCTTTCCGCAGCGGCCAACATATTCGTCGGGCAGACGGAAGCGCCGCTTGTGATTAAACCGTTTATAAAGAATATGACCACCAGTGAGCTCCACGCGGTTATGACGGGAGGTTTTGCAACGGTGGCCGGAGGCGTGATGGCGGCCTATGTGCTTTTCCTGAAAGATTATATTCCAAACATTGCGGGGCATCTCGTCACGGCGAGCATCATGAGCGCGCCGGCGGCGCTGGCTATTTCAAAAATAGTGTATCCCCAGACAGAACATTCGGAAACGGCGGGGGATATGAAAATATGTGTGGAAAAACCCGACGCCAATGTGATTGAGGCGGGAGCCCGGGGCGCGTCCGAGGGAATGAGCCTTATGCTCAATGTCGCGGCTATGCTCATGGCTTTTGTAGGCCTCATAGCGATGGCGAATTTCGGCATGGAAAAATTCTGCGATTTGACCAGCCGGATAGTGGGAAGAAATCCATACAAACTTGTTCTTGATGAGGCCGCGGTGAAAAATATAAAAATGGGTGACACAATAATTCTTAATAACGGTATAAAGAATTTTGAATACAGCGTGAAAGAAACGCGGGTAAAAAGCGTTATTATAAAGGAAAGGCTGTCCGCGACTTACAAAGGCAGTAACTATACCGTTCTTCGCGGAGGGAAACTTCTTTTTAGAGGCGCGGGAATTAAAGGATACAAACCGCTGTTTTTTATAAATCTTTCAATATTCTTTGGAATCATATTTTCGCCCATAGCATGGGCGATGGGTGTGCCGTGGAGGGAAGCCATAGTTGTGGGCAGGCTTCTCGGCGAAAAGCTGATTCTCACGGAATTTATTGCTTACATAAATCTCGCCGGGATTTTGAAAACAGGGTACCAGACTCTTTCCGGCAATGTAATAATGCTTTCCCAGCGTTCGGCTGTGATAGCGTCATATGCTTTGTGCGGTTTTGCCAATTTCGCATCCATCGGGATACAGATAGGCGGAATAGGAGGCATAGCTCCGAATAAAAGAGCGACGCTCGCTAAAATAGGCATTAGGGCGATGTTCGCCGGAGCCATAGCGGCCTGCATGACGGGCACAGTCGCCGGAATATTGATGTAGAGGACCTCGGGCGGTATTGATACCTAATTTAGGAACCGTCCCCAATACCTATGATTGACACGCACTGCCATCTTACGGACAAAAAATTTTCCGGAGACCGTGACGAAGTTATTTCACGCGCGCATGAGGCGGGCGTTGAGAAAATGATATGTGTGCTCACGGAATTCGGCGGGGAAACCATTGAG
>VMTI01000140.1 GCA_013791675.1 bacterium
AACCGCACCCAGGCCGTTTTGAAAGCCATAAAGCTCGGCCTCATAAGCGGCGAATAACCCCCAGCGGGGACAGCTCCCCCTTTTTTTGACAATCTTTAAATCCGCTTTTATCTTTTTTATGCATAGGTCTAATTACTTACAGTAAAAAGGGACATAATACCCTGTCGCGGGATTGAGCAAAAAAGTAAACTTGCCCTATGAAATTAGTGATAAAAACATCAGACACCTGCGCGGGAAAAATTATCTTTTTTCTTTGCTGTCTGTTTGTGAGCGCTGTCTCCGCGGGACAGTTGTCCGCGGGACAGATGGAAGAAATTCTTTGCAACGCCATCAGGGAAAATAATATCAGTAAAGTTGAGAGAGCAATTTTCGCGGGAGCGGATATAAATGTAAAGGATGAATTGGGATGGACGCCGCTCATGGCCGCAGCGTTTAACGACTATTTTGATATAGCGCGGCTTCTTATTGAAAAAGGCGCCGATGTAAACGCGAAGACCCCGCAGGGCTTTACGGCTCTGATTATTGCCGCCGGCGAGAAATCTTTGCTGGTATCCCGGCTTCTTACGGTCAACGGCGCTGATGTAAACGCTCAAACAGAAACAGGCCTCACTTCTTTGATGGTTTCCGTTTCCAGGCAAGCAAATTCTTTATCAGGCTGGCTGCTTGAAATGGGAGCTGACCCCTATTTGAAAGACCTCTCGGGGAAAACGGCTATTATGATAGCCGAAGAAAAAGGTTATGACGAAATGGTTTCCCTGCTGGGTAAATATCGTGGAAACTTTTACGCGCAGAAAAAAAGTTTACCTATTAAAGATTCCGCGGGCATTCAAAATTTCGGCGTGACGTCACGCCACGGCGCACTTCCCGCTGCGTCCGCCGTTTTAGGTGTGGATGATAATTGCGAAAAGCTTGTTAAAGCGGTGAGAAATAATTCTCTTGAAATGGTGAAACTGCTCATTAGCCAAAAAGCCGATGTAAATTTCAAAAACAAAGAAGGCATAACGTCTCTTATGTGGGCGGCTTTCAATAATTCTCCGGAAATAATAAGTCTCCTTATAGAAAACGGCGCTGATGTGAACGCACGGACTAAAGACGGAGTGACGGCTTTGATTTTCGCGGCGGGAACAAATTCACTGAAAGCGGCGAAAATTCTGCTGGAAAACGGAGCCGATGTGAACGCTGTCACAAGGCACGGTGTAACCGCTATAATGTCCGCTGATTCAAATAAATTCAGGGAGATGATAACTCTACTGGCGGATAGCGGAGCAAAATACCGCTGGATTTCGTTTTACTGATTAAGCCTGTTGGCCTGTTAATTCATAAATGAAAACAAATACCCCTCAATCCCCTTTTCTACAAGGCGAATGATAATTCGCCCGCGGCATTTCGTCGCGCTTGCTTTTTTACTTTTTTCAAACACTTTTGTCCGCGCGGGCGATTGGACAAATTATACAACATTAAACACGTCGGAAGGCCTTGGCAGTAATAAAATAAGAGCTCTTGTTTCGGATGCTGACGGGAATAAGTGGTTTGCTACTGACGGCGGCGGCGCAAGCAGATTTGACGGAGCAAACTGGATACCGTACAAGATTACCGATGGCCTCGCCAACAACTATGTGTTTGATATAGCGGTTGCGGGGAACATTCTGTGGTTTGCCACCGGCGGCGGTGTGAGCAGGTACGCGAACGGCAGCTGGACGACTTATACGGAAATCAACGGCCTCGCCGAAAATTACGTGATATCTATTGCTTCGGACACGACCGGCGGAATCTGGTGCGGAACATTCAACAGGGGCGTGAGCAAATTTGATGGTGCCGCTTGGACGACATATACGGCTTTGGACGGCCTTGCCGGCAACAGGGTACAGGCCATAGCCGTGGAGACAAACGGCACAAAATGGTTCGGAACCAATCTTGGCGTGAGCAGTTTCTTTTATCCGGACTGGACGACTTATACTACAGCGGATGGGCTTGCCTGTAATGACGTGAGAGCAATTGCGCTCGAGGGCGTTAATAATAAATGGTTCGCGACTTACGGGGGAGGAGTGAGCAGATTTGACGGCTCCCTCTGGTCAACATACACCGCTGCCAATAGCGGCCTCGCGTCCGACTATGTTTTTTCGGTGACTGTGGACAGGGACGGCAATAAGTGGTTCGGCACAAATAAGGGCGTAAGTAAATTTGACGGCGCATCCTGGACGACATATACATCCGCCGACGGCCTGGCGGAAAACAATGTGTATGCAGCTTTTATCGAAAAAAGAATAAGGTGGTTTGGAACAGACGGAGGCGCGAGTAAATTTGACGACGGCAGTATAACGATAAGCGGCTATGTGAAACATTTCCTGGAAGCAGGCGTGGGCGGCGTGACAGTGGAACTGACGGGAAGAGATAATATGTCCGCCGTAACGGACGCGGACGGCTTTTACAGTTTTAACGCACTTGACTGGGGCGATTACCTTATAACACCCGTCAAAAGCGGTTATGAATTTAATCCTGCGAGTATAAGTACAAGTTCGCTGCGCGCGGATTTTGTGTCTCAGAATTTTACCGGAAACCGGCCTCCCGATATACCTTCATTCCCGTCGCCGTCTGACGGAGAAATAAATGTATCCACATCAACGGCGCTCATCTGGAGCGGAGGAGATCCCGATGCCGGAGATACGGTGGTTTACGATGTGTATTTGTCCACATTTTCCCCTCCGGTTTTTAGGGCGGGCGGCGCAGGTTTAACTTATTCGCCGGAAGAGCTTGAAGCCGGAAGCGTTTATTACTGGAAGATAATCGCCAAAGATAATTATGGCGGGGAGACGGAAGGCGAAGTGTGGCAGTTCACGGCTTTACCAAAGCCCGAAACTCTTTACTTTATAAAAGGCCGTGTGAAAAATACCGCGGGCGGGGGGCTTGCTTCGGCCGCAATAACAATCACCGGAAACGCGTCTTCTTTAGTTCTTACGGATTCGGACGGTTATTATGAATTTACGGGACTTAGCCTCGGCGATTACACGGTCACGCCTGTAAAAGAAAACTATCTTTTTGCTCCGCCCTCTCTAAATTTTTTTCCGCTTAGTGAAGACGCTTCAGAACAGGATTTTACGGCTTCGGGAATAATAACTGAATCCGGCGGCAGCGGCGTCATTGGCGGCGCTGCCGGATATGTCCGGCCCAGGTCGGGAGAAAAAGCGAAAATAGTGCTGAACTCCTCGGCGCCGGGAGATGTGAGTATAAAAATTTACACACTGGACCGCCGTCTTGTGTGGGAGACTTCCCTTTATGTTTCGGCTTTTTCGCAGCAGAATGTGTTTTGGGACTGCAAAAATAAATCAGGGCAGGAAATAGCCTCAGGCATATATCTTGTTAATATTTCCGGCGCGGGGATTGACTTGCAGAGAAAAGTGGCGGTGATACGGTGATTGTGGAACGAAGTTTTCCGCGGGGTATAATTGTTTTCTGTCTGGCTTTTATTTTAAGCGTAAAAACGCTTAATGCAGGAGCGGGCACCTGCGCGGGGCATATATTGACTCAAAGCGCCGGCGCGCGGCCCGGCGCTTTGGCGGGAGCCTACACGGCATCTTCCGGCGTGGACGCGGTTCATTTTAATCCGGCGGCGCTTGCGGGTATTGAAAATATGGAAATATCAACTCAATACCAGTCAGGCATAGCTGAGGATACCGGCGGAGCATTTGATTTGGCCGTACCGTTAGAGAATTTTGCCTTAGGCATCAATGCCGTTTATTACAGCGCCGGAAATATAGAGCTCATTTCGGAAACCGGAAAATACAGTAATGTAAAAGCTCAGCAGGACATTGTTATAGCTTTGTCGGCGGCGCGCGGTTTAGAATACGGCATCGCGGCGGGAGCGGGTTTGAAGATTCTGCGGTCAACGCTGGTTGAAGAATTTACAGCCGCCTCTTACGCGGCTGACGCTGGACTCCGGTGGGAAGTTCTGCCTGATATGTTTTCAGCCGCGGTTGCCTTAAATAATATAGGAACGGGATTGAAATACGATACTGTTAAAGAAAAACTGCCTGCTCTCTTGCGCGGCGGAATAGAATATAAACCGTTAGCGGGAGGGAAAAACGGAATCACGGTTACGGCTGATATGGTGAAACGCTTTGCGGGCGGGAATGAAAAGAGCGTGGGGATTGAATATGCTGCTTCGGAAAAATATTTTATAAGAAGCGGGCTGAGTGATAACGGTGACCGGCGGGCGCCGTGTTTCGGCTTCGGCGCTGTTTTAAATAATATGCGGATTGATTACGCGTGGATTCCTGATTCCGAATTTGTGCCATCTCACAAAATATCTTTTACATTGACGGGAAGAAAAATAGAGCATACTGAGAAAATAAAACCGCGGACAAAAACCGGCCTTATGAGTTTGAGTGAATATTTTGCGGAGTCAATGGAGTATTACAATGCGGGAGACTATAAAGCGGCTGAGAAAAAATTTCAGAAGATAATAAACGCTGTACCGGGCCATAAAGAGTCACATAAATATCTGAATCTGTGCAGAGAAAAAATCTACGGGGAATTTCCCGTCGCAAAAAAAGAGAAAATGGCGGCGAAATTTATTAAAAAAGCCGAAAAGCTGATTGAAAAGAAAAAATACGCCGACGCCGCGGAGTTTCTCGAAAAAGCGCTTATACTTGATCCGGAAAATAATCCGGCTGAAACAAAACTGAAAAAAGTGTATGAGGCATTAAGTATTGCGCCTGATTGAAAGCAAAGGCGGCGGATGCCATCTGCCGCCTTTGTTATAGGTCTAATTACTGGGGCAAAAAGGGCAATAATACCCTGTTATGGAAAGATGAAAGAGTTTAAAATGTGTTCAAGGCGTGTTGCATTGTCGGTAGGGTGAATAATAATGGTAAATAAAGGGGAAAGAAATATGGTGAAAGTTCTTCTTGTCGTCAGTGACAGGATAGAAATGACTTTGATGCGGTTTGCGCTGGAAAGCAACGGCTGCGAAGTTGAGGTGGCGACAAACGGATTTAGCGCCTTGAAAAAACTGGATGCTGAAAGTGCGCAGGGGCGCAAAGAAATGAAATATGATCTGCTGGTTACTTCGGAGAAACTGCCGGTTATGACAGGCGCGGATTTATGCCGCGAGGTGAAAAAAATTAAA
>VMTI01000107.1 GCA_013791675.1 bacterium
GTATAAGAATAAAGAAAACCGCAGAAAGGGCTGATTCCGAAATGTCAAAGAAAATCATTCTTATTGCCGAAGATGAGCCGTATATAAGGGAAGTTATAAAAGCCATGCTTGACGAAATCGGAAATTTTGAGATTATTGAGGCGTCCGATGCCGGAGAGCTTGTTGATTTCGCGCGCAAAGTGCATCCTGACCTTATAATAACGGATGTTATTATGCCGGGCAACGACGCGTATCACGCCCTCGGCGAACTTAAAAAAGACGAGGAGTTTAAAAATATTCCCGTTATATTTGAATCGGCGCTTATGAGCGACCGCGCTGTTTTTGAGACACATGCGCCTCCCGGCCGGTCTTTTTTTCTGGTCAAGCCGTTCAAATTTGACGAGTTCGTACAAGCCCTTAATAAAATGCTTCCTCCCGAAAAAAATGAGCGGTAAGATTTCGTCCCGCGAATTTAGTTATTGACTTTTTTGCGGGCAAATGTTTATTATAGGAGCGTTTTGAAAAGTGTTTTAAGGAGATAAATCAGATGCCGACGATTAACCAGTTGATAAAAAACGGAAGGACGAGCTTTAAAAAGGACAAAAAAAACAGAGCTCTCCAGAGATGCCCGCAAAGAAGGGGTGTGTGCGTAAAGGTGTATACCACGACGCCCAAGAAACCTAATTCGGCTTTGCGGAAAGTTGCCAGGGTGAAACTCACCAACGGTATGGAGGTGACAGCTTACATACCAGGGATAGGGCACAATCTTCAGGAACATTCCATTGTTACGATAAGAGGCGGAAGAGTTAAGGATCTTCCGGGCGTTCGATATCATCTTGTCAGAGGCGTTCTTGATGCCGCCGGAACTGAAGGCAGAAAGAAGTCAAGATCAAAATACGGCACCAAAAGAGGTAAGAAAGAATGAGCAGAAAAAAAATAAAAATTAACACAGCCCGGAAAAGGCTGCCGGATATAAAATACGGCAGCGCAATGATAACGCTGTTTATTAACAACATAATGAAAGAAGGTAAGAAAAATACGGCTATGAGAATAATGTACGGCGCTCTGGATGAGGCGTCCAAACAGCTCAAAGTGCCGCAGAAAGACATTCTTGATAAGGCCGTCATCAATCTCAGCCCGAAAGTTGAGGTTAAATCGCGCCGTGTAGGCGGGGCGACATATCAGATTCCGCAGCCCGTCACCGACGCGAGAGGGCAGGATCTTGCAATGCGCTGGATGCTTGAGGCGGCCAGGAAAAGAAAGGGCGCGGCGATGTATAAAAAGCTGGCGATGGAGCTTATAGACGCTTATAAAGGCGAAGGCTCTGTTATGAAAAAAAGAGAGAACGTTCATAAAATGGCCGAGGCCAATAAGGCTTTTGCTCATTACAGATACTGACTTTTTTGCGGAGGATACACCAATTATAACTGTACGTTAGTTCCCCGGCTGCTTTGGGGTGTTCACGGTAATATTTAGGAAACAATCATGGAAGTTGAAAATTTCAAAATTGAGAAACATAGGAATTATAGCGCACATAGACGCCGGTAAAACCACCACGACCGAGAGAATTCTATTCTACACGGGCCGTATTTGGAGAATGGGCGAGGTGCATGACGGCACCACTATTATGGACCATCTTGAAGAGGAGAGGGAAAGAGGAATAACAATCCAGTCGGCTGTGACCACATGCTCATGGAATTACCCCGCGGGCGTTAATCATCAGATAAACATAATAGATACGCCAGGCCATGTGGATTTTACGGCGGAAGTGGAGAGATCACTGCGTGTTCTCGACGGTTGCGTCGTAGTTTTTTGCGCTGTGGGAGGCGTTGAGCCTCAATCCGAAACGGTCTGGTATCAGGCGACCAGGCACAATGTGCCGATAGTGGCCTTTATAAACAAGCTTGACCGCGCCGGCGCGGATTACTGGAAAGTCGTGAAACAGATGAGGAAAATTTTCCCTCAGAAAATAGTGCCGATAGCCATCCCCGCGGGAGCTGAAAAAGATTTTATAGGCACCGTGGATGTGATAGAGGAAAAGATGAGGGTTTATGGAAGCGAATCTGACGGCACCAAATGGACGGAATCGGACGTGCCGGATGAGCTCAAAGAAATATGTGAAAAGACAAGGGGAGAACTTCTGGAAAATTTGAGCGAGGTCAATGATGAAATTCTGGAGCTCCTTATTGAAAACAAACCTGTATCTGTTCAACTTATAAAAAAAGCGCTGCGTGACGCTGTTATAAACAAGCGTTTTGTTCCGGTGGTTTGCGGTTCGGCGTTTAAAAACAAGGGCGTTCAGTTTTTGCTGGACTCCGTGTGCGCGTATTTGCCGTCGCCCACGGATGTGCCAGACACAAAAGTTTATAATCTGCAAACAAAAGAACATAGCGAGATAAAGAACTCGGCGGAAGGCGATTTCATGGCGCTGGTTTTTAAAATAGTGACGGATCAATTTTTGGGTAAGTTAGCTTTTCTGAGGGTTTATTCAGGGTCTTTGGATTCCGGCAAAAGGCTCTATAACACGACCAAAGACAGGGCGGAGAAGATAGACAGAATATTTGCCATGCATGCCGACAA
>VMTI01000040.1 GCA_013791675.1 bacterium
AATTGATGATTTTGGCGGGTAAACCACCCGGTGGATTTTTGACAACAAATCCCGATAAATTTAGAAAAGATTATGATTTAATCAGAGAAAAAGAATGAACGGCAATTTTTTGTTGAAAAATCCTTATGGCAAAACTTCAGTCGTTCCTGTTCGCATTTGACAGAAAAAACCACATAATGTAGAATACTTGTGAATGACTGATTTAAAAGGCGAAAAAGAAATATTATCCGGTTTTTTTCTGGACGGCGCGAAAATTATATTCGCTTCGCTGGTTATTGGTATATTTTCACCGGGATATACGGGGGGAAAACCATTACTCACATTTTTTGCGGGCATTGCTATGACTATTCTGTTTTTAAGTATCGCCATGAAAATTTCCGGAGGATATTCAAAAGAATTATGAGTTTGCTGACTTTTTATATTTCCGCCGGAATTATCGCGTTTATTGTTCTTAGCTGGCTGGCAATCAGAGGGAAATAATATATGAGCGAAACGATTCTTTATACAATAGCCTTCGCTATTATGCTCATTGATTTCATACTTGTAATCTTTTTTGTGAAATAAAAACAAAACTTCTTCCAATAGTTTCAGTGCGAAGCCTACCTTTAGGTATCGCTTTCGCCTTTTCGTCAAATCTCCGCGAATGCGCCTCCGCGATGAAGTGCGGGATTTTCATACAGCAGTCGGCTAAATCTATATGCCATAACTATCTCGCTCTGCCTTTTTCCTTTATTTGTAAACATCCCTGCGATAATCTATGCTTATAATGTAAATAATGTGTTCTTTAGTGTCTACAAAATAGAACAGTCTAAATTTGCCTATGCGGTAACGCCATATATCGGGAGAGTAACCTCTCAATTTCTTGATATTGGTCCCAAAGAATGGTTCCTTTTTCAACTGGGGGTAAACATACTCCTTTAATTTTATATAGATTGATTCAGAGTAATTTTTGGGTAATTTGGCAAGTTTATTAAGAAACTCTTTGGTCTCAAATACACGCAAATCAGGCAAATTTCCCCCGCTTGGCCTTTACATCGGAGATGCCCTGTTTCAAGCTCTGATTCAGGGCATTACTGGATCGTATTTCCTCCATCTCAAACTCATCAACAAACTGTTCTGATTCAACAAAACAAAGAGCGGCAGTCTCTATAAAATTTGATAATGGACGATTGTCACATTCAGCAAGTTTTCGAAATCGTTTATAAAGTCTATCATCCAAACGAAGAGTAACAGTCTTTGACATATCTAACCTCCTGCCCAAAGGGCTGCCTGCGACATATAATCTAATATCTACTCTTAGAATACAATAGAACACATTAGATGTCAAGTGACAGTGGCGCTTAGTAAATAATTGCTTAGTAAATAATGGGTAAATGGGGACGGCGCTTGGTTATATGCCATAACTTGTAACCGCACGGGGGGGGACACGCGTAGGGGCGACCCTTGTGGTCGCCCTGATGAGAACGCAATCCCTCTGCTTTTGAAAACCCAGTTTAACCACATCGCGCATTTAGATATGGAATTAACCAATCTGCGCGAGCTGATGAATAAAAAGTTTGCGCAAGTTGACAAAAGATTTGAGCAGGCCGGTTATTTTCATCTCCAGATAGGCGAAATTATTGATTTGGGTTTTCAAAAGCAGAGAAATCGCGCACTCATTGGATAGAGCGCCTTTTTCTTCAATTTCCCGTGCCGCTTCCGCGCATTTTTCCTCAAGAAACTTCAGCAAAATTTCAGTGGTGTCTTTTTCGAACATAATCAGGAACCGGCTCCAATGTCCGGCTTCTTTGCGGAAGATTCTTTTTTTACATCTTCGTTTGCGAATCTTTTCCAGGCTTTGAAGAAATTAAAAATCTTCGGGCGGACATAGAAATATTTCTTAATAATCTCGTCAATAACAACCCGCTCCACCGGCGCCTGAGCGGTTGATGTCCGGCCGTTGTCAAGGGGCGAGGACTGCGAGGCATCCTGAACTTCCAGGGTCTGTCCGGTTTTTACCGTGGAAGTTTTCTGCCTACCTGTGCCCGAATGGGTATCCGCATCCGGCGGTTCTATGCTGTAAATGTCCCTTGTCTGCTCTAAATAAACAACCACTTTGTTACACAGAAACAAAACTTCTTCCAATAGTTTCATCGCTTTCGCCTTTTCGTCAAATCTCCGCGAATGCGCCTCCGCGATAAAGTGCGGAATTTTCATACAGCAGTCGGCTAAATCTTTTTTCAGGGAACTTTCTTCGGGAATGCGAGGAATAATGTTTCTCATAATCTCAACAGAAATCTTCTCGGTTGTCTGATAAATACCAAGGTCTCTGAAACTCCTTACCGGCATTCGGCGTTTAAAATTGCTTTTGGGACTAAATCTATATGCCATAAATATCTCCTCTCCTCTATTTCTTTAACTTATCGGGGTTAGAAAACCCCTCCTACCAATCAAAATCTACATTCGTAATTGGTCAGGATCTTCTTTTTGCGGCTTCTTTCTTCCTTTTTTCAGAACCACATGCAGGGGAAAGAACTCAAAATAACTTTTCTCGTCAAACCATGCGCATTTCATGTGAAAAAGCCTCAGCCCCGTAAGACGGCTTAAAGCAAGGGCATAAAGAGTCAACTGCTCAATCGGTTTCTGTTTTCCGGCATTCGGTTTATAATCCAAAATATGAACCGCGCCGTTTCTCAACTGAATGATGTCTATGTGTCCGGTTATTGTTTCAAGGCCTGTTGTATCAAAAGGAATGCTGAATTTTAATTTATCTTTCATATGCTCAATGTCAGTGGAATCCATGTAAATAGGGGTTTCGCAGGCAATAGTTACGGAATCGTTTGCAAGCATAAACCTCTGCAAAGTTGAATGCCTTAATTTATTGTCTTTAACCGACTGTAAAACCATCTCCGCGATTCTGCAGGCAAAATTATGTTTTTCACTGATAATAACGCCTGATAAATCAAACTTTCTCTTCTCCTCTGAAGCCCTCGGGGAATCTTTAAATAACTGATGCGGGCATTCAACGGCGATTATATCTAAAAATTCTCTTAGAGGTTCAAATTTGTAGTGCTTATAATCCTGCAGAATAAGAGCGATTTTCGCCTGATGATATTTGAAGTCAAAAACCTGACGATGAAAAAGCCGAACGGATTTTATAACCTGATTCGGGCTAAAAAGTTTCAAGCCGTATTCCCGCATTCTGGAGTACCGGCACAAGGGTTCAAACTCTTTCACCCAGTCGGCAAGGGTTGAACTCTTAACCTCCAATCCGTATTTTTCTTTTAAAAAATGGCAGGACTTCTCAAGGGTAAAGCCGGTGTTATAAAAATTGAGGCCGTCAAATATAACCGCGAGCGGAAACTTTTTGCCTTTAATTTTCTGCGGGGTGAATTTGCGCTTACAGCTATTGCAGAAATAAACCTGCTGAGTTTCAAATTTCTTTTCCCTCAAACCTCTTTTGATGATATCTTTGCTTGAACAATAGGGACACGAATCCGCCAAACTCATTACGGCAATGCTTTCTTTATCTCTTTCCTGCAATGTAACTACCGTAGCGGATACGCCGGGGCGCGGGCTGGCGCCGGGGGGATTAAGGGGTCTTTTAGTCACGGCTATTTTTTCAAGTTTTGGCTTGCCATAGCTCTTTTGAAAGCGCGGCGCCATGGTCATATCAGCCATAAAATCCCCCTTGAGTTTATGAGGGGGAAGATTTTTCTGGGGAATGAGTTTAGGGGGAATTCCCCTTTTTTCAAAAGGGGTGGCAGATCGAAGCGTTTCGTCCGCCAAGGCGGGGTCTGACAGGATATTTATTCCAAAGAGCTTTTGGAATAGTTTGATTATTTTGTTTTTAATGTTCATAAAAAAGCCCCGAGTTTATGGGGTAAAAAAGTCCCGAGTTTCGGAAAAAACGGGGGTTGCCTCAGAACTCGGGACGTAAAGCCCCTGTTTTTCTCTGTTCTTCTCATATAAAAGCGCAGGGTCATTTTTTAAACTCCCGCACAAGTTTGGCAATGGTTTCTTCCAACCTTTTAATTCTCTTCTGCTGTTCTATCACCTGCAATTGCAGGTTCTCCGCTGTTTCAACAGTTTCAAAGGACATCCTTGTCATATTCACTGCATCGCCGTATTCCGCCTTTTCCTGCCTCACAGAAGTCAGCCAGGGCAGGTGTCCCTCTTTTTTCAGAAACTTCTCAACCGCTTCTGTGCTCATCACTTTATACCCCTTTTCAAACACATAATCAGGTTTTGTATATGCGGTTCCGTTCGCGCTTCCCGCTGTTCCGCCGTAAAGCACACTTCCGGTTGCCCTGATATCTCCAATAACATCTAATGTGTAAGAAGGCGCCGTCGTCCCGATGCCGACGTTGCCGTTATCTTTGATTACAACCCTATCGTAGTGAGTTCCAGCAACCTTATTAGAAAAAGCCATACCATAACCGGAGCCATCGGATTCCCAAAATAACCTCGTATAATTAGGATAAACCCCGCTGGCAAAACCGATATTTTGAGTAAGAGCAACCACAAATTTCTCTCCCGGCCCCGTTGTCCCGATGCCGACGTTGCCAGTAGTTGATTGAATCGTCAACACATTAAGAGAATTTTGATAAAACTTATACCCTTGTGCTTCAGCAGTTGTCGTAAATGTAACATAGTTACCGGTGGGATGAGAGATGTTTAATCTTGAATAAGTGTTATCACCTAAACTCAGGCTTGTTCCACCAGCAGTAGTGTCTACTTGTAACTTTCCTAGTGTCGGATTCGTCGTCCCGATGCCGACGTTGCCCGTACCAAGAACAACCAACTTTTTATCACCCACATGCAATAATCCCACCGGCGTTGCCGTTGATATCCCAACATTCCCATCCGTATCTATCATCATTCTTACTCCACCACCTTCGTTGTATATCATAAACTTACCCGCGCCCTCGGTGTTGCCCGAACCTGTGCTGTATAGCTTCCACCTCCCGCCGCCTGCGCTTGTATTTCGTAATTCAAACTGCGTGCCTGAACTGTCATCAGTCCTTAATTCCAACAGCGAGCTTAGGGTGCTATCAACATCGAAGGCAGGGCCTATCCCCACAGCCCCGTCAGTGTAATAAATGTCAGGATTGGGAGAACATACCTTCCACTGCGCAAACAAATTTCCGTTCCTGTAAAAGTTCGTTCCGTTTATCCCGCCTCCGACGTCAAGAGCGTAGTTTTTGTTCGGCAATGATAATTTTATACCTACACTCCCGTAACTTGACACAACAAGGCCGTAACCGCCTATTGTGTGCGAAGCTATCAAAACCGGAGCCACGGTATTCCCTATAAGATGCAGTTTCGCCTGCGGGCCGGCGGTGCCCATGCCCGTAAGACCGTTTACCGTGAGCTGGTCCACCACCTCAAATTCCGCGCTCCACGCGGCGCCTCCGGCAATTAAAAACAGCATAACTCCGATTGATAATAGTTTTTTCATTTTGCTTTACCTCCTATCAGGCAGCGCAAGGCGCTGCAATTACAACAATATTTTGACAAAATTCAAATTCTCTGCTAAAATTGCGACATCTGCCTATCGGCAGGTAGGAAAGGGGGATATTATGCAGATATTCAGTAGCCAAATTAAAGAAAACGGGCAAATCACATTGCCTGAGCAAGTTCGCAAACTTCTCGGCATAAATTTTAAAAAAGGGAATGTCGTCGGACTTGTCGTTGAAAATGGCGAAATAAAAATTGCAAAAGCAAGGGTTGTTAAAGACACTTCTCTTACCCCTGATGAAATCGCATTGATGGCAGATTGGTCCAAAAAAGGAAAAGGAAAAAAAAGCTTTAAAAAAACGCAAAATGCTTTGAAATATCTTTGGAGCATCTAAATGATATTTTCTTTTGATAGTTCTTTCAGGCGATGCCTCAAGCGGTATCACCCCGCGGAAATAAGAATTAACCTTCATCATTTGAATTTTTTCGCTTGCTATCACCATCTAAACCCCATTGATAAAATATGACGGGAATTCATAGCGCTATCCGGCGCCATGCCGAAATTTATATCAAACTTCTGAAACTTAATGCCGAAACCAAAACTGACCGCGTTGATACCGGCGTCCAATTGATACCCAGCGCGCAGAAATGTGCCCGCGGCCATTTCGTATTCCAGGCCTATATTTTTTTTCATATCGCCGTCAAGCGGCTTAATGATATCAAAAGCCGCCGTGGTGTTATAATAAACATCTGAAACAATACCTGCGCGTATTGCCGAGGGAAGCTTTTCTCCCCTTTCATTGTATTTCAGTTTCGTGCCTAAATTAGTAACGGCTAAACTTAAAGCCGGCAACGCGCCGGAGCGGGAATATTTCAACACGCCTATATCAACCGCAAAAGCGCTGGCCGAAAATTCCTCAACCAGAGACGATTGTATAAATTTAACGCTTAGGCCGGTGGAAAAATCCGCGAACTTCCGCGAATAAATACCCGAGAGCACATAATCCGTTTCAGCGGAAATTGTTCGTGTGTTATCCGTCAAATCATTCAGTTCAATTTCTCCGGCGTTATAATATATAAAACTCAGCGCGCCGACGCCATTCGCGAACGGTTTGCCTATAATAAAAGAGCTTAATGTGTCGTCCGCTATTCCCGTCTGATGTGAAAAAGCCGCGCGGGTTTCCTCTAAACCGAGAATAACAGCGGGATTGAGATATGCTCCTGATAAATCGCCGTTGCGCGAAAAAGCGCAGGTGTTGCCCATGGCGCTTGCGCGGGCGCTGAGCGGAATTGTCATAAAAGAAACAGCGCTCTCGCCTGCTCCTCCGGCGTATGCCCTATTGGGGACGGTTCCTAATAGCAGCAAAAGAATGGGGACCAAAAGAATGGGGACGGTTCTAATTCTTTTCATCTTATTATCGCCGCCTTTTTCTTAACATCAAACCCCGCGCCGTTTGCATATACAAGGTAAATTCCCGAAGCGACTCCGCCGCCGCCCGTGTTTTTGCAATTCCACGTATCATCATTAACACCGGGGGACACTGCTATTGTTTTGCCCCAGACGAGCTCGCCGCTCAAAGTGTAAATTTTTATATCCACGGCGCCGGTTATTTCCGAATTTAAAACAATTTTAAGTTTTTCGCCTTTTAAGGGCATCACATAACCTTTTGCACCGCCGACAAGAGTCAGCTCGCCGCGGCTGTATTGTCTCGCGGCAAAATCGGCGGTTTTAATATCCCCGGACAACGTCTGGGTGCTTATTTCGGCGGGGCTGAATTCAAAATTTTCCTTTGACGGCCTTACTGTATAATTTCCTGGCTCTAAATTGATAAATTCGTAATAGCCCGCCAAATTTACGGCTTTTGCATCTGCCGGGATCCCGTCCTTAAAAAGCGTAACCGTCACGCCGGAAACGGCTTCGCCTGAAAAAGTCCGTACATAGCCCCTGATAAAATACAGAGGAGAGGAAAGTAAAAAATTGAATATATCTAATCCCATATAATCATCAGCGGCATAAACATAATTACCCAAAGCATAGACATCATAAACATAACCGTCTGTATCATAATAACCTGACTCAGTCATAGCGGAAGGAGTGCTTATATTCACAACCCTCACGCCTTTTTCATAGCTGGCCAAATATGCATAATTTTCAAGAACGAAAATATTCTGAGGTTGATATGAGCCCGTGTAATGCCCTACTTCCGAGGGCGCTAATGGATTGCTTATATCTATTACTCTCAACCCATTTGTATAATCGGCAATATAAGCATAAGTCCCGCTGATAGCTATCCCTCTGGATTCACCGGCAGTATCATAATAACCTACTTCCACCGGTAAAGTAGGGTTGCTTATATCTACCACTCTCAACCCGCTTGTGCAATCAGCAACATAGGCATATCCTCCTTTAACCTGAACCCCTCTGGCTGAACCGGGAGTATTATAATGACCAAATTCCACAGGTAGAAATAAATTGCTGATATTTAAAACTCTTAAACCTGAAGCTCCATCCGCAATATATGCGTAATCTCCTTCAACACATACATCATAAAATTCTGAGCCGACAAAAGAACTTGTCTTCGACGGAGAAGCGGGATTGCTAATGTCAAATATGCTTAAACCGTTATCTCCGCCTGCTATATAGGCGTAATCCCCTGAAACATAAATACCAAGCGCATCATTGGATACAGCGCAATGCCCTTTAAACACAGGAGACGATGAAACACTTATATCAACTATCCTTAATCCTGAATCCGAATCTGCTAAATATGCATAATCGCCGCGCACAAACACAGCCCGGGGGCGATCTCCCGTATTGAGTGAACCTACTAAATCCATATTGCTGGAATCCGCCGCATAAAGAGAAAACCCCGAGAACGCAACACAAATCAGCGTACAAATAATCCTTCTCATTTTTTGCACTTACGGTTTTATCCTCGCGACCAATGAGTCGCCTGCGTAAATCTCAACATAACCAGTTTTGGTATCAAATTTTATAGGCGTTCCTGCACCGTGAATCTCCAATGTCTTTGTAGGAGCGCTCGTATTTATGCCAACATTACCTTCCGCAGTCACAACCACCTGCCTCTGACTGGCAAGGGTGCCGGAACTGATTATCAAACTGTCCCCTACGCCGGTATTTCTGATTTCCATTTGAGCCGCCGGTGACTGGCAGGCAATTCCCGCCTTACCTGCTAACTGAAGCGAAGTGGAAGTGTTCGCCGGGTCCAACCAGTAATTGGTACCATCTTTATCATAAAATTTACTTGCATAAACATTGGTGGCGTCATTTATATTTCCTGTGTTCATATCAAGATTCGCGTTTAGTGTTAAACCATTTACTTCCGCATCTAAATAAGTTAGATTCCATCTCAGAAAATTTATCTTTGTAATGGTGGTGCTGCTTGTGCCAATGCTTAAATGGCCTTCGCTAAGTTTGTTCCCGGTAAGATACATTTTAAAGGGACCTATATTGTTAATTTCCTGATAGTTGGCATCCAGTGAATCATTGAGTTTGACGTTTTTGATAACATTATTACCCATATCAAGATACACTCCGCTAAAAGTTTTGTTCCCCGTGATTGTCTGATCAGCGCCGCCAAGCGTCACATACACAGTATCAAACGCCGTGCCATTCTTATAATAATTCTGCGCATCAAAATCCGCG
>VMTI01000225.1 GCA_013791675.1 bacterium
CTGTTGCTTTTTTGGAGGTGAGGGGGATCGAACCCCTGACCTCGTGCATGCCATGCAAGCGCTCTCCCAGCTGAGCTACACCCCCATAAAAATCAATTTCCGAAAAAACGCCGGTAAACCGGACGCTTTTCACGCGGTATTTTATATAAGAATCCCATTTTTAGCAAGACAAAAAAAATATGACGGCCTTAATAACTTAAGAAAACGGGAAATGCCCCGTTTTATCAGGACTTTTTTTGTCTTGAAATTTTCGCCTTCAAATTCTTCATTGCGGTGATCTCGGCTTTTATGTTTCCTATAAGTTTTTTAATATCCCCGTCGGCCGGTGTGTTTTTCTTAAAAAACGCTAAACTTTTCTCGCCCAGTTCCCTATAAGCGACGGCAAGGCGGTCATTGATCCTCAGAAGCTCTATGTTATTCTTCTGTATTTCCGCCTGCTTTGTTATTTTCGCACCCACATCTTTTGTGAACTCTTTCGCCTTTGCGTAAAACTCCTTCAGTTTCTCGTTCGCTTTTTCCTTATCAAATTTTATACTCTCACCCATTATCCGCCTCCTCATTAAGCAATTCTTTTATTTTATTTTCAAAAAAAATCTCTTCGTGCGCGCCGACAATTTTATCCGCGATACGGCCGGAACGGTCAATAAAAAATGTCGTAGGTATTCCCTTTATGCCGCCGTATTGATCCTGAAGATCACCGTCGGCGAATGCCACGGGGTAATTTATTCCTTTTTGGCGGACAAAATCCATCACCGCCGCCTTATCCCTGTCAACGGAAAGGCCTATTATCTCAAAACCGTCCTTAGCATATTTATTTTTGAGATTAATAAATCCCGGAATTTCATATACGCAGGGCCCGCACCATGTCGCCCAAAAATCTATTATGATAACCTTCCCCCTGAGAGAAGCGAGATTAACAGAAGCGCCGTTTATGGACGGTACCGTAAAATCCGCGGCGGTCCGGCGCTGCGCCTTTTTGCCGGAGAGAGAAGATGCTTCGCCTGCGCCGTTTTCACTGACGCGGCACGCGGAAAAAGAAAGAAAAAATACCGCCGCTAATAAAATCATTTTCATATTTACCCTCCTTCCTGATTATAAGAAAAAAGACGCATTAAGGCAATCAGATTCAGAGCGGCCGCCAAAAGACAGCTTTTATATATTCCCAGCACCGGTATCAAAACCGCAGCTCCCAGAGCAGCGCCGAGCGCGGAGCCGGCAAAATCCGCGGCATAAAGCCTTCCCGAAAAATTCTTCCCGCCTTCCAGCCGGGCAGATAGAGAAAAACGCAATCCTGCCGGAAAAGCGTAAATAAAAGGAATCAGCATAAAAAACAGACCGGAACTCCCCGTAAAAAAATCGGTTCCCTCAAAAAGTCTCGGAATGTAAAAAACAAAAAGCAGCGGAAAGAAAATATAAATTGCCTGCACTTTCAGGAGCGCGGAAAAAGCTTTGCCGCAGGAAATGTTTTTTCTGCTGCCGGCAAAACTTCCAGAGGCCATTCCCGCCATAAAAAAAGTGGAGATAAGTCCTATCCTGTAATATAGTTGTCCGTAAATTATCTGAAAAACTATCATCATCAGAATCTGAAAAAAAAGCGCGGAAAACCCCGTGGCCGCCGTCGCAAAAAGCACGGCTCCGGTCTTCCGCCCGGATAAAACGGCCACCGCCGTAATAAAAACAAGCGCAAAAAGAAACACTGTCCCCGTAATATCGCCATTCGGCAGAAAAGTCTTTCCGAATAAATGCCCAAAAGTTTCCAGCCATCCGAAGAAACCGTAATAATAGGCCAACGGCCTCAAATCCCTGTTTTCCCCGACGGCGGACGAAGATATAGCGTCTTTCATCCATTTCAGTCTGGAAGAACGGGTGTTTAAGACAATTACGCCGGCAACAGCGTCATCTTCCATTCCCGCGTTTTGAAGAAGCTTTTCGTAATTCATATCAATATCGCCGTCTGAAGCCAGAAAAAGAGTCTTTTCCCCGGGAATAGCCAGCACATTTTTAAAAACAGCGGAAAGAGATTTATACACCGACGAAAGAGCCGCCGCCTGCGACGGACTTAAATAATCCGACGCCGATTCCGCACTTAAAGACAATATACCTCCTTCTTTAAGAGCTATTTTTGCCCGGGCGAAAAATTCAACCGTATAAAATCTGTTATCCCTGGCGTTTAGCGGCAAAGAACCGTTAACAACTACGCAGTCATATTCCGAGGCGCTTTTTTTTACAAGTTCCCGCGGATCTCCCTCAGCAAGACGCAGCCTGCCGCCAAAAACGCCGGAGGAGGCCCATCGTTCGTAAAGTTCCATAAGCTTTGTGTCCTGCTGGGCATATATTATTTCTTTCAGAGGAAAGCGCTGCGCCCAACGGGCCGCGCCTGGACCTCCGCCTATAAAAAGAGCTTTTGCAGCGTTCGGGGCCTGTAGAAGAGGAACATAAGCAGCATAACAGTCCTCATTTCCGCCGGGAAAGCTGAAATCGTAGCTCCCGTCTTTAATAAAAGACAGCTGCCCCTGCCTTTCTATCAGTGTTATATTGCCGTAAATTGAATCCGCGCTTATTATAACATTGTGCGCGGCGTAACGCTTTTTGAGAAAAAAATCTTCTATACTTGACGGAACATCCATCATATAAGCGGTGGCAAAAACAGCGAACATAATTTTTGAAAACTTATAAATGCTCGATTTCCCGCCGCATGAAAACACTTTAATTCCCAGAAGAAAGAAAATAAGGCCGCTTATCAGCCAGGCGGATTGAAGAGGAGAGAAAAAACGGACAAGCAAAAAAGATGCCGCAATACCGCCGAAGGCGGTGCCGGCGGCATCCAACGCGTAAACAATTCCGGCGGACACATGTTTTTCGCCGGTTCGGGACGCGCAAAAAAGAGGAAACAGCGCCCCAGCCAGAAAACAGCAGGGAAAAAGAAGAAAAAAAACGGCAGGAATCATAAAAAAGGGAGAAAGAATTTTTCCCGTGGCCGCCCCCCCCGCAGACCCAAAAAAATCGGCCGCTATAAATGTGACAGGAAGGAAAACGGCGAAAGCGAATATAATTTTTAAAATCTCACGCTCCGGCTGCGCCGGAGAAAAAAAACGCTTTCCCGCCGAGGCGCCGAGCGCCGTTATCAAAAGCCAAAAAGAAAGTGTTATGCCCGCTGAAAGTTCGTTTCCGTAAAACAAGGTAAGGAACTTTCTCAAAAAAATGATCTGAGTGCCCATCGCCGCAAGGCCGAAAAAGAACGGTTCAGATCCTGCTGGCCCTGAACCTCGAAGAGACATTAGACATTTAGAGAGGCCGAAGTGTTTCATCCGACGGGGCTGCAATTACGCCTGTGGCGCGCCGTAGCGTATATAGAGTTCATGGAATAATCTTTCTGGCCGCCGCAAAAATAAGAAACAGCGCGCATAATATTCTGAATAATTTTCTGACCTTAAAGGAGTCCGACGCCGCTGATGCGGAAAAACCCATAACCCCTGCGAGAGACGCCATAACAATAAAGCCTGAAACAAACAATCCGGAGCCGAAAGCAAAACCGTAAAAAACGGCTTGTGTGACACTTTGCGACACCAGCGCAATCTCCAAAAAAACGGCAACAAACGGCGGACACGGCAGAAGCCCTATCAGAAAACCTCCCGTAAAGAAACCCGAATTTTTCAGAAACGAATCTCTACAGATAAAGCCGGATTTTCCGACGAACAGTAAAAGCGCGGCCGCTATAAAAAAAACCGCCGCTAAAAATTCTATAATACCGCCGTAAACGGCGGGAGCCGTTCTTATCGCCGCCGAAGATATTCCCGCCAAAACTCCGTAAATCAGCGCGGCGGCAAGCCGCCCAGAAAGAAAAAGCAGCACAGATATAATGCCCTTGCTTTTATTATTTGAGGTGCCGGCCGCGCACAAAGACGCCAGCGGCGAGCAGACAAAAGCGCAGGGCCCGGCAAAACTCAGCATAAAGCCGATAGCAAACAACTGTAGAAGAACCGTTATCATTTCAGCGCGCACTGCTCAATCAGAATCCCTGCCTTCGGCGCTATAATACTTTTCCCCGTATTCCTTCCACAACATGGAAATGTCTTATTGTAAAGCACCGTCCCTCGCTGGGTTCCCCGCCGGAGGCTTTTTTTCGTTTATCTCCCACATTCCCGCTATTTTGCGGCCGCAAAAAGAGCATCTGCCGTCTTTTATGTGATTAGACATCACTTTGTAACCTGTCCTTTTAACAACCGTTCGCCCGCAGCCCAGGCACAAGGTGTTTTCGGCGGCAAGCTCGGACGCGTTCCCTATATACACATAATTAAGACCCGCTCTAAGCGCTATAGCGCGTGCGTTCTTAAGCGTTTCGGCGGGAGTGGGCGGAAGATTTTTCAGACGGTAAGCGGGATGAAAACGGCTGAGATGAAGCGGTACATCCGAACCTAACTCTTTTTTTATCCATTCACACATCCTTTTTATATCATCGGGCGAATCGTTTTGCCCGGGAATAACAAGATTTGTTATTTCAAGCCACACGCCGGATTTTTTAATTATTTTCAGCGTTTCCAGAACAGCTTCAATTTCGGCGAACGAACCCATTTTTTTGTAAAAATCAGCGTTAAAGCCCTTGAGATCGATATTGACAGCGTCCATGTATTTGAGAAGTTTTTTAAGCGGTTCCGGATTAATGTAGCCGCAGGAATGCATGGCGTTTTTGAGTCCCTCTTTTTTCGCCTCACGGCATATGTCAAGCATGTATTCGTAAAAAACCGTCGGTTCGGTATAAGTGTATACTATCCAGCGGCTACCTTTTTTCAAAGCTGTGTCAACAACTTCCCGCGGGCTCATTTGCATTGACGACGCTTCGTCCGGCGGCGTCTGGGATATCCTCCAGTTCTGGCAGAAAAGACATCTCATATTGCATCCGGCGGTCGCTATGGATAGAACCTCCTCACCCGGAGTGACATGAAAAAAAGGCTTTTTCTCCATCGGATCCATAACCGCGGCAACAGGGCGGGCGTAGGTCAGTGAATAAAGCTCACCTCCCTTGTTTATTCTTGATGTGCAGAATCCCCTTTTCCCGTCGGAAATCACGCAGCGCCGCGGGCAGAGAACGCATTGTACGGATTTTCCGGCGGACTTCTCCCAATACTCGGCTATGTGAAGTTTTATCCCCGCCGCGCACAACATAAAAATCAAAGGCAATAAATAAAATTTCTTATTCACTCTTTTACAAACAGAAGAGGAAATACGATGTCGCTGACGCAGCAGGGAATCCACACAGCTATAAAAAGAAATACAAAAACAACAGCATAAGAGCCTGCCCCCATATTCCCTCC
>VMTI01000290.1 GCA_013791675.1 bacterium
AACTTGTATAACGACTAGGCAAAATAATTTTTTCAGAAAGACTCCATGGGAATCCGAAAACCTGTAATGTATTTTTTACAGGAAGTCTAATATTGTCCCCTGAATAATATTTATAAGGATATGTGATATCGGGGCTAGCCTTGGATGCGGCAGCAATAATCATAGTAAAAACAACGATACAAATTAAGTAAAATCCTATGAATAACATAGTCAAATAACTTTTCGCATTTTTCATTTTATCTCCTCGTTCGCAATTTCAATAAAACTAAGACATTTATTATTTCTCACGCACATATTGTACCAAATGACAGCCTAATTCAAAGTAAAAATAGTGTATATTCCGGTTGAAAACTGCAGTAATATTTATGATTTTGAAAAGCAAGCATTCTACAGAATGCTGGAATCGCTCATTTAATCATTTTAGTTTAAGGATTAGAATTTTGGAACCGTATTAGACAAAAAAGGTTTTAAGGAATATAATAAAAGCCATGGAAATGAAATTAACGCCTCTTTACGGCGAGCACAAAAAGCTTGGAGCGAGATTCGCGCCTTTCGGCGGGTGGTATATGCCCATATCATACGAGGGCATTCTTGCCGAGCACAGCGCATGCAGGAAGTCTGCCGCGGTGTTTGATATATGCCACATGGGGGAGTTTTTGTTTACGGGCGACGCCGCCGAACTTGACAAAGCCGTTACGCAGAATGTGTCGGGTCTCGCCGAAGGTAAAAGCCGCTACGGAGTTATATTAAATGATTCGGGCGGTATAGAGGATGACCTTATAATTTTCAGATTTGATGAAAAAGAATTTATGATAGTCGTCAACGCGGCGACATCGGGAAACGACTATGAGGCGCTGAAAAAACTTCTGCGAAAGGGCGAGCTTTCGGATATATCCGGCGAGACCGCTAAAATTGATTTGCAGGGGCCTCTTTCAAGGGATGTTATGCGACAGGCGCTGGGGCTTGAGATTGATTTGAAATATTTTAATTTCGGCTATTTTGATATTTTAGGCGAAAAGGCTTTAATCAGCCGCACAGGATACACCGGCGAGTTAGGTTATGAAATTTTTATAAATTCCGACCAGGCCGTTGAGCTTTGGAACAAGCTCCTGGGCGACGCAAGGGTGAAGCCCGCAGGTTTGGGGGCGAGGGATATTCTGCGGCTTGAGATGGGATACAGCCTTTACGGTCATGATATTGACGCTCAAACTTCTCCTGATGAGGCGGGGCTGGATATGTTTGTAAATTACGATAAGGATTTTTTTGGAAAAAGCGCGCTTCTTGCACGAAAGGAGAAGGGCGCGGCGAAAACTAAAATAGCTTTTCAAACCGAAGGCCGGCGAAGCCCGCGGAGTCATTACAGAATTTTGAGCGGCGGGAAAGACATAGGAATTGTGACCAGCGGTGTTTTTTCTCCGGTTTTTTCCTGCGGCATAGGTTTAGGTTTTGTCATGCCGGGTTTTGATAAAAAAGGCGCTGTTATAACAATTTCCGACGGTAAAAATGTGGAGTTAAAAGGCAAAATAACGGAAATTCCATTTTTGAAAAAGACATCGCTTCGGAATTGAAAATGTTTTAAGGGGGAGATATGAATATTTATTACACAAAAGATCATGAATGGGTGAAAGTTGAGGGCCGCCGGGGTATCATGGGAATATCCGCCTACGCGGTCAAGCAGTTGGGCGATATAACCTACGTTGAACTGCCGGAGGTGGGTAAGGAAATAACAAAATCAGGGGTTGTCTGCACCGTGGAATCCGTTAAGGCGGCCAGTGACATATACGCTCCGGTGACGGCCAAAGTGACGGAAGCCAATTCCGCGCTTGAGTCGGCTCCGGAAAAACTGAACGAATCGCCCGAGGACGAGGGCTGGATAGCCAAGCTTGAAATAAGCAGTCCCGATGATGTGAACGATCTTATGACGCCGGACAAATATAAAGAGTTCCTGAAAAGTTTGGAGTAATAATTTATGTCATATTGTCCCCACACAGATAAAGAAATAGAGAAAATGCTGCGAGTAATCGGAGCGGATTCCGTTGATGAACTTTTTTCGGATATCGCTCCGGCGCTTCGTTCGGGAGAGCTTAAACTTGAAAAAGGAAAAAGCGAGTTTGAGGTTATGGGCGCACTTGAAAAGCTTTCTTCTAATTGCCGCCCGGCCGGAATCAGTTTTATGGGAGGAGGTTTTTATGACCATTTCATTCCTTCCGCTGTTAACGCTCTTTCTCAACTGCCGGAATTTCTCACAGCCTACACCCCTTATCAGAGCGAGTGCTCCCAGGGTACGCTTCAAATAATTTATGAATATCAGACGGCTGTCTGCCGCCTGACGGGACTTGACGGGGCAAACGCCTCGGTTTACGACGGAGGAACGGCTCTGGCTGAGGCTATAATGATGGCGGTGCGGAAAACAGGACGTAAAAAAATTGTTATAGACGGCGGGGTGAATCCTCTTTACAAAGATATCATCAAAACATATTTTTCCGGCGCGGAGTTTTCACTGATTGAGATTGCTTCCGAGGGTTGCTGTATGGCGAGGAAAAAATTCAAAGAAGCTCTTGACGGCGACACAGCGGCCGCTGTTATTCAGAACCCGAATTTTTTCGGCACCGTTGACGATTACAGCGATGTCACGGCATCGGCGCATTCCGCGGGCGCGGCGGCGGTGGGGTCATTTTATCCTGTTGCTCTTGCGATACTGAAAACGCCCGCTGAAATGGGGTTTGATATTGCCTCAGGCTCCGGCCAGAGTTTAGGAATCCCGCTTTCTTTCGGGGGGCCGTACCTCGGTTTTCTCGCGGCTTCCACTGCGTACTTGAGAAATTTGCCCGGCAGAATAACCGGCGCCGCTTTTGATTCCGCGGGACGCCGGGGCTTTGTTCTCACCCTTCAGGAGAGAGAACAGCACATAAGAAGAGAAAGGGCATCTTCCAATATCTGCAGCAATCAGAATTTATGCGCCCTCAGAGCCCTTATTTATCTTTCTCTCGTCGGGAAAGACGGTTTCAGGGAAATCGCGGCGCTTTCAAGGGATAAAAGCGAATATGCCAAAGAGCTTATAGGGAAGATTCCTTCGGTTAAAATAAAAAACACCGCGGCGACTTTTAACGAGTTTGTTTTTGAAACGGATTTTCCGGCTGAGACGCTGTTAGGCGCTATGGCGGAATCAGGCATTGACGCCGGTATAGATTTGGGCGGTTTTTATGAGGGTTTTGAAAAAAGTGTTTTAATCAGTTTTACAGAAAAAAATAAAAAAGAGGATATTGATTTTTTCGCGCGGACGCTCGCGAAATTTTTATCGGAGAAGCAATGAAACTTATATACGAAAAATCGGTTGAGGGAAGAAAAGGCGTGAAAATTCCCGGGCGCGATGTGAAGCATTACCCGACTCTTGCTGATAATCTTCTGCGGAAATTCCCTGCCGGCTTGCCGGAGGTGAGCGAACTCGACACTGTCAGGCATTTTTCGAAGCTTTCGAAAGAAAATTACTCCGTTGACTCAAATTTTTATCCGCTGGGATCCTGCACGATGAAATATAATCCAAAAGTGCTGGAGGACGCCGCCGCCCTGGGCGGTTTCAGGAATCTTCATCCCTTTTTATGTTATTCCCCGTCGGGAAAGCGCTCTATTTCGGGCGCGCTTGAACTTCTTTATAATCTTGAAAAAGCGCTTACGGCCGTTACAGGAATGGACGAGGTGTCTTTTCAGCCGATGGCAGGAGCTCACGGAGAGTTCGCGGGTATGAAAATTGCCGCCGCTTTTCACGCGTCGCGCGGAGAAAAAAGAAAAATTGTTATTGTGCCCGACACATCCCACGGAACGAATCCCGCCTCATCCGCCATGTCCGGTTTTGACGTTGTCACAGTTGCGTCAGATAAAAACGGCGAAATGGATATGGTTGAGTACAAAAAAAATCTTAACGGTTCCGTGGCCGCGGTCATGATGACCTGTCCCAATACGCTGGGAATTTTTAACAGAAATATAAGGGAGGTCTGCGAGCTTGCCCATAAAGCGGGGGCGCTGGCTTATTGTGACGGCGCCAACATGAACGCCATTATGGGGAAAATGCGCCCCGGCGACGCGGGTTTTGATATTATGCATCTCAACATGCACAAGACTTTCGCGACGCCCCACGGCGGCGGCGGCCCCGGAGCGGGGCCCGTGTGCGTTAAGAAAAATCTCGCGGATTTTCTGCCAGGCCCTGCGATAATAAAAGGCGCGGACGGAGGTTTTAGTATTATAAAAAGGCCGCGCAGCATAGGACGCCTCGCTCCTTTTTTCGGTAATTTTGGTGTGCTGGTAAAAGCGTACGCGTATATATTACTTATGGGCGGCGACGGCCTCTCCGACGCCAGCGAAAAAGCCGTGCTTAACGCAAATTACATAAAGGCGGCGCTTGAAAAATTTTATGAGCTGCCGTATAAGAGGCGCTGTATGCACGAGTGCGTTTTTTCCGCGTCCAAACAGATGGAAAAAGGCGTTCGCGCGCTGGATATAGCGAAATTTCTTATAGACAGAGGCTTTCATCCCCCGACCATTTATTTTCCTCTGATAGTGAAAGAGGCCCTAATGATAGAACCCACCGAAACGGAAAGTCTCTACACCATTGATGAATTTATAGAAGCCATGAAAGACGCCGCGCAGGAGGCCGCCGAAGACCCCGAGTTATTCAAAAGGCATCCGCTATCCTCGTGTATCGGCCGGCTGGATGAAACCTCTGCCGCGCGTAAACTTAATATAAAATATCCCGAAAAATGAGCCCGGCCGGATACCATCTGCCGTAATATGCGTTTAACGCGAATAAGTAACGAAATGTTGCATTCGCCGGGGCGGAACAGTATGTCCGCCGTAGCCTCGGCGCAGGAGAATCAACCTTTGGCACCGGGTGAATGGCGTTTTATTGATTCCGGTTTTTCATCAGCGCAAAGCAATATGGCTTTTGACGAAGAGCTTTTTAATTCTTTTGAAAACGGAAAATTGGAATCCGTTTTCAGAATTTACGGCTGGGAACCAAAGGCGGTTTCTGCGGGTTTTTCACAGAATATTAACGATATTGCCGACACGGAAAAATGCCGCGAGGACGGGGTGGACGCGGTAAAAAGAATGACCGGCGGCGGGGCGCTTTTTCACAGCGGCGAAATAACTTACAGCATGGTTTTTTCCGACGCGCTCTTTAAGACAATGACGGCGGGTGAGACATACGGGGCGACCACGGCTTTTCTTATTCATTTTTATAAAGCGCTGGGATTGGATGCTTCCTACTGGGGGGAAAATTTTTCATCAGAAAAAATTGACGGTTCCGGCTTTTGTTTGGAGGGGCGGGAAAAATACGATATTGTAATAGACGGGAAAAAAATAGGGGGCAGCGCCCAGAAAAGGCGCAGGGGCGTTATATTTCAGCACGGTTCCATACCTCTTGATTTGTCTTTCCGCGATGCCGGCAGATATATAAGGGGCGATGTTGCAAACGCGCTTGCGGGTAGCGCTTCGCTTTCAGGGCTCGGAGTACAACTGTCATTTGACGAGGCTAAAAAAATACTTAAAAAAAGTTTTGAAACGGTTTACGGCGTAAATTTTAGTGAAACAGGGGCGGGGGCCGCGCTCGATTCCCGCATTGTGCCGGGAAGATTGCCTGAATGGCTGAATAAAAAAATTGACTTCAGAAGTTTAACGCCCATGAAAAAACTTCTTTCCTCTTATAAACTGCACACTATTTGCGTGGAATCACTTTGTCCGAATATAAGCGAGTGCTTTTCACGCGGGCGAGCGACTTTTATGATTCTTGGAGATGTGTGCACGAGGGGTTGTCTTTTCTGCGGCGTTGGGCGGGGCGGGCCCGTTCCCCATCCTTCGGACGAGGACGAGGCCGCGAGAGTTGCCGGAGCCGCCGCTCGGCTGCGCCTGAAACATGTTGTGGTGACGAGCCCGACGAGAGATGATTTGCGGGACGGAGGCGCTGAACTTTTCGCGCAAACGGTAAGAGAATTAAGAAAAATTTCGCCGCCATTAAAGATAGAGCTGCTCATTCCCGATTTCGCGGGAGATGAAAAGAGCCTTTTAAAAGTGCTGGAAACGAGCCCCGATATAATAGGCCATAATATGGAAACAGTCAGGGACATTTACCATATAAGGAAAGGCGCGGATTATAACAGGTCGCTTGCGGTTCTTAAAAAAATAGCGGAAACACGTATAAAAGCAAAATCCGGTTTTATGCTTGGCCTCGGTGAAACGGAAAGCGAAGTTATTGAGCTCATAAAAGACATAAGGCAAAGCGGCTGTGTTTATTTGAGCATAGGCCAGTATCTTATGCCTTCAAAGAGCAGTTATCCGGTAAAAAGATATGCATTACCGGCAGAATTTGAGTATTATAAGAGTGCGGCTTATAAGGAAGGTTTTGAGCATGTGGAATCCGGCCCCTATGTTAGAAGCTCTTATATGGCTGAAAATTATTAAATAAGTACGGGGGAGAAAAGATGAAAAACAGTTTAGCGGTTTTTGAAAATTTTAAGATTCGCAAACATTATGATGAAAAAAAAGAAATATGGTATTTTTCGGTAGTGGATATTATTCAAGCTTTGATACAACAGCCGAATTATCAAGCGGCCAGAAATTATTGGAAAGTCTTAAAAAATCGCTTAAAAAAAGAGGGAAGCGAGTCGGTTACAAATTGTAACCGACTGAAATTAAAAGCAGTTGATGGAAAGCAATATCTCACCGATGTGGCTAATGCGGAAACCCTCTTGCGGCTGATTCAATCGGTGCCAAGTCCCAAAGCCGAGCCTATGAAGCTTTGGCTTGCCAAAGTTGGTTATGAACGTATGCAGGATGTGGCAGATCCCGAGAGATCACTTGACAGGGCGCGTAAATATTGGAAACAACACGGCCGCAGCAAAAAATGGATTCAGCAGAGAATGATGGGACAGGAAACCCGCAATAAGCTCACCGACTATTGGAAGGAACATGAGATAAAAGAAGGCGGGGAGTTTGCCATACTTACAAACATCATTCATAAAGAATGGACAGGCATAACGGTAAAAGAGCATAAAGGCCTCAAGGGTTTGAAAACACAGAATCTGCGGGATCACATGAGCGATGCCGAGTTGATTTTTACCGCGTTGGCGGAACTTTCAACCCGGCAGATTGCGCAAACAATGGAAGCTGAAGGAATGGCTGAAAACAAAATAGCAGGCAAAAAAGGCGGTGGAATTGCTAAAAACGCGCGGCTTGAATTGGAGACAACAACTGGGAAAAAGGTGGTGAGCGGGAAGAATTATCTGCCGCTTTCAAAATTTCCCAAAAAATTAAATGAGAAAAAATAAAAAATGGCAGTGAAGTATCCAAAAGAAAATGAATTTTTTAAATAAGGCGCCAACCTAAGCGGGGGGAGAAAAGATGAAAAAATATGATGTGATAATTATAGGAGGCGGCCCGGCGGGGTACAGGGCGGCGGAAAGTCTCGCGGCTTTGAAAAAGAAGGTTTGTATCGTTGAATTTTCGGACTTACGGATTGGCGGAACATGTCTTAACGAAGGCTGTATTCCGGTGAAAGCCATGATAGAGTCCGCGCGTCTTTTTCAGAAAATGAAAAACTGCTCCGAGTTCGGCATAGAATCCGGCGGAATTAAAATGGATATGGCCGCGGTTCGGAAGGCTTCGTCGGCGAAAATGGATATCTTAAGAACAGCGCTTTATTCATCGCTCAAAAGACAGGGCATAGATTTTAATTTCGGCAGCGCGTCTTTTGTTTCCGAAAACAGAATAAAAATAGATTCACAGGACGCGGAGGCTGAAAGTTTTATCATAGCTTCGGGTTCGTTACCCAGCAAACTTAAGATTACCGGAGCTGATATTGCTATGGATAGCACGGGAATTTTGGAGAAAGGTTTCTCCGGAAATAAACTTCTTGTCGCGGGCGGCGGCTACATAGGATGCGAATTCGCGTCACTTTACAGGGCTTTCGGATGCGAGGTCACGGTTGTGGAAACACTTTCGTCTCTCGCGGCCATGGAGGATGACGACATTTCCCGCGCGCTTGAAAGGGAGTTCAAAAAGAAAGGCATAAAAATCATTACAGGGGCTTCGCTGAAATCGCTAAGCGGCAAAAAAGGAAAAATTTCGGTATCCGTGGATAAGCAGGGAGCTCTGATTGAAGAAGAATTTGACGGTGTTCTCTCGGCGGTGGGGCGACGTGCCCGCACGGAAGATTTGAACGCGAAGGCTTCGGGGATTGAATTGCTTCCTTCCGGAGCTGTGAAAACGGACGATTTTATGAGAACAAACGTTCCCAATATTTACGCCGCTGGGGATGTTATTGATTCTCCGATGCTCGCCCACACGGCTTACAGGGAAGGCTCCATTGCCGCCCGCGCCATAGCGGGAATAACAACGCGCGGAATAAATTACGCTTCTGTTCCGAGAATAGTTTTTTCTTTTCCGCAGATAGGGGCGATAGGCATAACCGAAAAAGCGGCGGCCTCTAAAGGAATTAAAACGAACGCGCTTAAATCCTTTTTTGCCGCTAACGCGAAGGCTGTTATCGCCGGAGAAACAGAAGGTTTCCTCAAAATAATTTCATCCGAGCCGGACGGCGTTATTGTCGGAGCCGCGGCCGTCGGGGGAGAAGCCTGCGAGCTGATTCATCTTCTCGCGCCGGCGGTTGCGCGTGGAATGAAAGTTTCTGAGGCGAAGGAAGTGATGTACGGCCATCCGACACTTTCGGAAATTGTTTCCGACACGCTCGCAAAAGCTGTAATATGAAAAAAATAAAAGCGGCTGCGGTGCAGATGAATTCGGGGAAGGATTTGAAAAAAAATCTTGAAACGATGCTTGATTTTGTTTCCTCGTCGGCAAAACAGGAAGCGGAAATTATTGTTTTTCCGGAATATTGTTTTTACAGGGGCGCGCATGAGGGCTTACCGGCGGCAGCGGACTTCGTCCGGAAGAAGGCTCTGCCCGCACTTAATTCTTATGCGGAAAAATATTCTGTTTGCATAGTTGCCGGTTCCGCGCCCGAAACAATACGGGGCGGGAAGAAATTTTATAACACATCTTTTGTTTTGAGAGGCAAACAAAAATCTGTAAAATACAGAAAAATTCATCTTTTCAGAGCGCTTACCGATAAAAAAATTAACGAAAGTAATATTTACGAGCCGGGTAAAAAAAATTCAGTGTTTCCATTTAAGAGACATCGGATAGGCCAGGCGCTGTGTTTTGATTTAAGGTTTTCATCTCTTTTTGAGAAACTATCGGGGGCGGGCGCGGAGGCGGTTGCCATGCCTTCGGATTTTACCGCGTTTACGGGCAAAGCTCACTGGAAAACGCTTGTGAGGGCGAGGTCCATAGAATGGCGGATTTTTATGATTTCTCCCAATCAATGGGGGGTAAATCCGTCAACGCTCGTGAAAAGTTACGGTCATTCCATGATAACGGATCCGTGGGGTAATGTCCTCGCGGAAGCTCCCGAGCGCGGAAACCGGCTGCTTCTCGCTGAGCTTGATTTTGATTTACAAAAGCGTGTCCGGCGACGCATTTTAATGGGCTAATTTGTTTAGAGGGTTGCGGCGCGAAAATGTGTGAGCATCACTTCCCGACTGCTATAATAAGTCAATAAAGCAATGCATGATATTATAACCAAGTGCCCTTTTTTCTTTATTAGCTATTTGATATATTACGACTATGAGTGAATTTGAAGAATACGATTTCAAAAAAATAGAGAAAAAATGGCGCGGAATTTTTGCCGGGGGGCAAACCCCGAACAAGGGTAAAGGCGAAAAATTTTATCTTCTTGAAATGTTCCCGTATCCTTCCGGCGCTCTTCACATGGGGCACATGAGAAACTATTCCATAGGCGACACATACAAAAGATTTCTGGAAATGAAAGGTTACGATGTCATATATCCGATGGGCTACGATTCTTTCGGGCTTCCTGCTGAAAACGCCGCCATCAAAAGCGGTGTGCATCCCCGAAAATGGACTCTCTCCAATATTGAAAATATGATAGACCAGCAGAAGCGCATGGGCCTTTCGTACCAGTGGGACCGCCTTGTCAAAACCTGTTCTGACGACTATATCAAATGGAATCAGTGGTTTTTTCTGAAATTTATGGAGAAAGGAATAGCTTACAGAAAAGAATCAGCCATAAACTGGTGCCCTGACTGCGGAACGGTGCTTGCCAATGAGCAGGTGATATCGGGCAAATGCTGGAGATGCGACAGCGAGGTGGAACCAAAACAACTTGAACAGTGGTTTTTCCGCATAACGGATTATGCCGAAGAACTTCTTGAGGCTATAGACGGACTGGAATGGCCGGAGAAAGTGAAAGCTCAGCAAAAAAACTGGATAGGAAAAAGCCGTGGCGTTAAAATAGATTTCCCCCTGGAAAGCGGCGGGAAATTGACAGTCTTCACCACAAGGCCGGACACTCTCTGGGGCGCCACATTCATGGCGATTTCGCCGGAGCATCCGATTATTGATGTTCTGTCCGGCGGAGTAAAAGCCGAAAGCCTGCCGCTGCGGAAGGAAATTGCGGCGCTTAAAAAACAAAGAGCGTTACAGAGCGACGAGGAAAAAGAAAAATTCGGCGTGAGGCTTCCGGTGAAAGCTGTCAATCCCGTCACAGGCGAAAAAATACCCGTCTTCGCGGCCAATTTTGTGCTTATGGAATACGGCACCGGTGCCATTATGTGCGTGCCGGCTCATGATAAGAGAGATTTCGCTTTCGCGAAAAAATACGGCATTCCCGTGCGCGCCGTTATTTCCCCGCCTGATATTGCTCTCGACGGTAAAAGTATGGAAGAAGCGTTTACGGAAAGAGGAACGCTTCAGAATTCCGGCAGTTTTACGGGTATGGATTCAGAGGAAGCGAAAGAAAAAATATCCGCGTATCTTGAAGCTGAAGGAAAGGGAACAGGCGTTGTCGAATGGCATTTGAGGGACTGGCTGGTGTCAAGGCAGAGATATTGGGGCTGCCCCATTCCTGTGATATACTGTGAAAAATGCGGCGTTGTGCCGGTGCCTGAATCCGAACTGCCTGTTCTTCTTCCCGATGACGCCGAATTTACGGGCAAGGGAAATCCTCTTGAAAAATCGCCTTCTTTCGTAAAAACAAAATGCCCTAAATGCGGTTCGCCCGCGCGCAGGGAAACAGACACACTTGATACTTTTGTGGATTCGTCGTGGTATTTCTTGAGATATCTTGACAGCAAAAACGCGGAAAAGCCTTTTGACAGCGGCATCGCTCGGAAATATATGCCGGTTGATCAGTACATAGGCGGCATAGAGCACGCGACAATGCATCTTATATACGCGCGTTTTTTTACAAAAGTTTTGCGGGACCTGGGGCTTTTTGATTTTTCAGAGCCCTTTAAGCGGCTTTTGTGCCAGGGGATGGTGCTTAAAGACGGATCCAAAATGTCAAAATCAAAAGGAAACACGGTGAGTGTTGACGAAATGCTCAATGAGTACGGCGCGGACGCCGGGCGGATGTTTATACTTTTCGCGTCCCCCCCTGAAAGGGACCTTGAATGGTCGGACGAAGGCGTGCGCGGATGCAGCAGGTTTCTTAAAAAAATATACCGGCTGGGAGTGGCCGCATCAAAAGGTGGAAAAGAAGCCGTCCTGCCGGAAGAAAAGAAAAAAGATTTGGAATTTATTACGGCAAAAACAGCGGAATCTGTTGAAAAAGATTTTAACAGATTCCAGTTTAATACGATTATCTCGTCCATACAGGAGCTGGTGAATTTTACGCAGAAACTTTTTGCCGAGTACGGAAATTTTAATTCTTTCGGCGAAACCGTTAAGACGGCGGTTAAGCTGGTTTATCCATGCGCGCCGTTTATTTCATCCGAGCTGGCAGAAATGCTGGATATAAAATTAGACAGTTTTCCCGCATGTTCGCGGGAAGTTATCAAAGAGCGGCCCAGGGAGATAGTTATTCAGGTGAACGGACGGCTGCGCGCGAAATTGACATTTCCCGCCGGCGCCGCGGAAAGCGAAGTCGTGAAAGAGGCCCGCGAAAATGAAAAAGTCGCTAAATTTCTTGAAGGAAGCGAAATAAAAAAATACATATACATCAACGGAAAGCTTCTTAATATAGTGACGGGAGGTAAAAAATGAAAAAAATAATGCTGTGCTTTTTGTGCGGAGCGCTGATTTTCGCCGCGGGTTGTTCTTTTTCCAACCCCAATGTTATTCTATCCGACAATGTGCGGACTGTAAAAATAAACGCTTTTGCCAACAAAACCGTCCTTTACGGACTTGAAGATAAACTTTTTCAGAAAATAAGCGACTCTCTTCAGGAGGACGGCCGGCTTATTCCAGCGTCTGAAAATGCCGATGCCCGGCTTATAGGCGATATCATCAGATATGAACTCATCCCTTTGAGTTTTGACGCGAACGGCATTGTTGAGGAATACAAACTCTGGATAGAGGCCGATCTGCGTTTTATTGAAACCGCGACAGGCAGAATTATCTGCGAGGAAACGTCCATTCCCATAGACGTGCGTTTCAATCCTCCGGGGAGTTCGCAGCCGGGGGCTGTTATAGAAACCGAGCAGGACGCGCAGGATCGCGCCATAGGCGAGCTTGCCTCCGAAATAGTGTATCTGCTCTTGCGCTATAAATAGCACCTGTGTATATAGACGCGTTTAAGCAGCAGTTAAAAAGGAGCATAGAGCCTGTTTATATTTTTATCGGCGCCGACGACGGCTGTAAAAACGAAGGCCTTGCGCTTATCTCAACCGCGCTGGGGTCATCCAATATAATCCGTATGGATTCCACTTCTTCTACGGGAGATATTCTATCCGAACTTAATTCGCAGCTTCTTTTTTCGGACAAAAAAATAGTGCTTATAAATGACGCGGAGGGGTTTAAGGACGCCGAGTTAACAAGCATTCTTTCTTATTCAAAAAATGCAGGAACTGCGCTCGTGATGTTTTGCGCGTGGAGCGCGAGGCTTAAAAAATTTATAGCATCATCCAAAAGCGCCAGCATTGACTGCTTTAAACCTTTTCCGTGGAAAACCGCCGCGAATGTGCGGGCGCGGCTGGCAAAAGAGGGCAAAAAAATTGACGACAGCGCTATGTCAGCGCTTATAGAAATAAGCCGCAACAGCAGTGTGGATGTAGATCTTAATGTGAGCAAGCTTATCAGTTTCAAAGCCGATTCTCACATTATTACCCGGGAGGATGTGGAGAAAATAAGCACCTCGCGCGAAACGGACAGCGTTTTTGAATTCACATGGCAGATGCTTAATGGAAACGCTTCCGCGCTGGTTAAAAAGGCCGAAAAATTAAATACGGACGGCGAAATAGGGTGCCTCGGTTACGCAAGGGGCTTGTTTGAAAAATTTTTAACGCTTAAGCAAAGCCTCAGGGAAAACAAATCAATAGATATCAGCGACGCGAAGGCGCTGGGCATATACGACAAAAATCAGGCTGAGTCCGCTGTAAAACTGGTGAAAGACACTTCCGAAAACGCGCTTATTGAAGCTTATAAAACAATACTTGAAACTTACGAAAACTATAAAAGCGGAATTCCGGGCGCGTTTGCAAACGCCGCGGTGAGGATATCAGGCCTTTTTGGAAAGGGCGGCAAGGCGTGATTTCAGCCGGTTTGATTTGTTGCCATGGAAAATTTTTTTCTTATCCATTTTATCAAGTATGCCCTGAATGCCGGAAAGCTTTTTGGCGGCTGTGGCATCTTTCGCGCTGATGGCGATCTTATATTGTTTGATATCTGTCTTCAGAGACATTTTAATTTTTCTGTTGGCGGCGCGTTTTTTACGGTTCTGCCTTGCCTCTTTGATAGCGCTCGTATGTCTTCCTGTTTTTAATTTTGCCATTTTCCCTCCTGCGGATGCGCATTTTCGCGCCGGCCGTTTACTTTCGAGAGAAATGCTATCAAAATTAGCGCTTTCCGTCAAATGATAAAACGTATTTTCAACAGCCCTCTCAAAAAAGGTTTCGCCGGAGTCGCCGTCGCGACCATGTTTTCAAGAATTCTGGGGTTGGTGCGGGATGTGTTTATGGCCAAATATTTCGGCACCTCAATGTTTGCCGACGCCTTTTATGTCGCCTTCAGGATCCCGAATCTTCTGAGACGCCTTCTCGGAGAGGGTGCGCTTCCCGCCGCGTTAATACCTGTCTATTCGGAAATACTTGTGAAAAAGGAAGAAGAGAGAGGCAAAAAGCTGGTTGGCGGCGTTTTCTCGTTTCTTTTTGTTATTTGTTTTTTTATTGCGGTGGCGGGTTTTATTTTCGCGCCGGCAATAGTGAGGATAATCGCGCCCGGTTTTGCCGGCAATTCCGAACAGTTCGCGCTGACTGTGACCCTGGCGAGAATAATGATTCCGATACTGCTTCTCGTGACTCTTTCAACGGTTGCTATGGGAATATGCAACGCCCGGAAATATTTCTTTATACCGGCAATAGCGCCGGCTTTTTTTAATATCAGCGCAATAGTTTTTTTTCTTTTTTTCGCCCAGGGGAGCACGGGATATGATATCAGGGGAATTTCCGTTTTCGCGGTTATAGGTTTTCTGCTCCATTTTGTTGTTATGGTTCCCATTCTTTTCAGGGAAAAAGTGACGTCGTTTTATTTTTTTACAAAAGGCGCTTTTTCTAATCCGGATGTTAAAAGAATAGTAGTATTGCTTATTCCGGCCGCGGTGGGCCTTTCAGTAATGCAGCTTAATATATTTGTTGACACTATCTGCGCCACGCTCATGGGGCGCGGCATCGTGTCGTCTCTTTTTTTTGCAAACCGTTTGTATCAGTTGCCTCTGGCTCTTTTCGGCGTTTCAATTTCAATGGTGTCGCTGCCTTTTATGTCCGACGCCCGGGCGGAGAACAAGACCGCTTTGGTAGGGAAAAATCTTTTTGATTCGCTTGGAGCCAGTTTGTTTATGCTTATACCGTCAACTGTGGGGCTGATTATTCTCGGCAGAGAAATAGTGTCTCTCCTCTTTGAAAGAGGGCTTTTTTCCGCCAGCTCCACAGATATGACCTCAGCGGCTCTTATTTATTATTCCGCGGGCCTTGCGGCATTCGCGGGAATAAGGATATTCGCGAATTATTTCTATTCAAAAAAAGATATGAAGACCCCGGTCAAAATAGCCGTAATATCGTTTTTTGTTAATATAGCCGGAGACATTGCCGCTCTTGTTTTCCATTTGGGGCCGGGGGGCCTTGCCGGAGCCACAAGTCTCGCGGCGGTCGTGAACTTTACCCTGCTCGCAGTATTAGTTGTTAAGGACGGGATAAGACCGCCGCCTTCTTTTTTCAGAAAACTGTATTCTGTTTTTATTTCTTCAGTTTGCCTCGCCGGCTTTCTTCTCGCGCCGCTTCACATGCACACGCTTCTCAAGATAGCTTTGGGCAGCGGTATTTATTTCGTTTGCACGAGGCTGTTCAAAAGAGAGGGCGTCTGATTTTACTGAAGTTTTGCCATAAGGAAATTTAAAGTTCAAAGATAGACGGTAAAAGGTTGAAATTCCCAAAAGAACTGAGAAGCAGTTGACAGCTTTATTATTTTTTACTAAAATAAGACCACCAATAAATTTATATTGGTGGCGAGCAGAGTGCGAAGCCTACCTTTAGGTAAGGATATTGAATATGGATTAGCCGGGGAGAATGGGAACAATGCAAAGCGTAAAAAAGATGAAGGAAATTTTATCGAGATTGAGGCAAAAGAGGTATTCGCTGGAAAAGAGAAGCGAGAGGGTCGGGAAGATGCTGCCGGCAAGTATGCTCCTGCGGAAACGAACAAAAGAGGGGCGATTTGAAAAGGCGGAATATCCGGGTAAAGGGGTATGCGCGTATTTAACATATCTTGAAGGCGGGGTAACAAGGCACAGATATGTGAGAAAAGATAATTTGAAAGAGACAATGATAGTGACGGAAAACTACCGTAAGTTTAGCAAAATGATGGCAGAGGTACGGTCACTGAACGGAGAAGTGGTGAGGGTTTTAGAAGAGCTTGGAGAGGCACGAAAAGCGGAGGTAAAAAAGTATGTCAAAAAAAGAGTTAAGGGAAATGGCGCGAAGAAAAGAGCAAAGCGGGGATAAACAGGAAGATACTATCAGGCGGATAAGATGGCATTGTCTGACGAGGAATCAGAAGGAAGTTGCCGAAAAAGTAATAGACGGTAATTACAGATTTTTGAAAGTGGCGGGCTGGGGATTTTTGGATAAATTTATAATATTTCTGGATGAAATAGGCTTTTTAAAAACGCTTGATATTGACGGAAAAGGCTATGACAGAAAATTAATAACGATTGCGAAGCTGCTGATGACGTATGAAGTCAAGGTACTTTTGGGGATAAAAAGCATGAATCAGGTTCCGGAAATGTTGTTCGGAGATATAGGCTTAATGATGCTCATAGGTTTTACGGCGGAACAGTTAAAGAACGGGCATTGTAAGAGGGGAAAAGGTAAAGCCAATAAGCCGATGCATAAAGATACGTTGGGAGATATGCTTGGCAGATTTGCGCCAGCGGAGATGGAAAAAATACTGAATGATGGAGTAAAAATACTGGCGAAAAAAGGTTTTATAGAAGATACGGATTACATTATAGACGACTCTCCGCTGGAGACGACGGAGAAGTGTGAGGGCTGCGGTAAAAAGACGGTAATGGAAAAGCAGATGACGAAGGAAAACGGGCTCGTTGAGATTCCCGTCACGACCTATGGCTTTAAGCTGCTGGCGATAAGAGGAGTCAAGAGCAGGCAGATAGTGGCGGCGAAAATAATAAAGATAAACGATGACGCAAGGAAACACGTGTTGGAACTGATTGAACAGGCGAGAAAAAATATAGGAAAAGATAAAATAAAATTACTCCTGATAGACAGAGGGTTTATCGACGGAGTAATCTTATGGGAACTAAAACATAAACTCGGAATTGATTTTATCGTACCGTTAAAAACAGACATGAGGATAACCTCTAACGCACGAGGCCTTAGAAACACGGAAATAGAGAACAAAATTTATAGAGATGAGAATAAAAATTTAAGTGTGGTGGGTATTAAAGGATTAACCTCGTATGACCAATACGGCGACGAGGAACACAATCAAAAAGATAAATTCAGCAAAGATTTTAGAGGCAATAAAATCAATGTCGTAATGGTTACAAAATGGGACGGCAAAGAGTATGCGCCCGGCAAAGAAAAAGTATTTTTAACGTCTCTTCAAATTAACCGGCCGCTGCAGATTATTGATAAATACGATAAGAGAAGCTTGATTGAAAACACAACTTTCAGAGAACTGAAACAAGGCTGGCTGATTAACAAAGTTCCGAAAAAGACGAGACGAGGAGTGACCAGCCACGCTATACTGACGCTGTGTATGTACAATATGACCAATGCTTACAGAACCGGGCTGGGCGAGATTTTAGCTGAAAAAGGTGTCAGGAGATGGCGTATTCAAACCTATTCGGAGACAAGAAATAAAATTGTGATTATCGCCGGTGATTATTATGGGATTTTTGATATTGAGGAATTGATGATTTTGGCGGGTAAACCACCCGGTGGATTTTTGACAACAAATCCCGATAAATTTAGAAAAGATTATGATTTAATCAGAGAAAAAGAATGAACGGCAATTTTTTGTTGAAAAATCCTTATGGCAAAACTTCAG